>CAYULU010000024.1:24279-28032 GCA_964445745.1 uncultured bacterium
CAATGTTCTCATTAAAGAAAAGGAAGACATGCAGATAAAAGATGAAATTTTGAGGCGGCGAACGTTTGCGATCATTTCCCATCCCGACGCCGGCAAGACGACGCTGACAGAAAAGTTTCTTCTTTATGGAGGCGCGATCCAGCTGGCCGGTTCCGTGACCGCGAGAAAGCAGGAGCGGGAAACGGCATCAGACTGGATGGAGATGGAAAAAAAGCGGGGGATCTCCATCAGCTCAACTTTGCTTCAGTTTGATTACGGCTCCTGGCGCGTGAACCTTCTTGATACTCCCGGTCACAAGGATTTTTCGGAAGATACCTACCGGGTCCTGATGGCGGTGGATGCGGTGGTGATGGTGATTGATGCCGGAAAAGGGATCGAGAATCAAACGAAGAAACTTTTTGAGATTTGCCGGCACCGGGGGATCCCGATCTTTACCTTTATGAATAAACTGGACCGGCCGATCCGGGATCCTTTGTCATTGATCGATGAGCTGGAGACGGTGTTGGGGATTCACGCCTATCCCGTGAATTGGCCCCTCGGGAGCGGCAGGGACTTCCGGGGTGTTTATGACCGGCTTCAAAATAAGGTCCACCTTTTTCAGAAAGTTCCGGGAGGGGCTTACCGGGCGCCGGTTTCGACCCATGGCTTTTTGGATCCCGAGGTTAAAAAGATGGTGGACGAACAGGAATATCGCCAAGCGGCGGAGGCGCTGGAATTGCTGGATACGGCTCACACGGAATTTTCGCCCGAAGCGGTGTTGAAAGGCGAGACCACACCTGTTTTTTTCGGGAGTGCGGCCAATAATTTCGGAGTCCAACTTCTTTTGGACGGGTTTATCCAATATTCGTCAGGTCCTGCGCCACGGAAGGCGGGGGAGCGGACGATTGATGTTGCCACCGAAAATTTTTCCGGTTTTATCTTCAAGATCCAGACCAACATGAACCCGCTCCACCGCGACCGGATTGCGTTTCTCAGGATTTGTTCAGGAAAATTTTTCCGGGACATGGATGTTTGTCATACCCGAACAGGGAAAAAAATCAGGATGACGGGATCGCACACGCTTCTCGGCCAAAGCCGGGAAACGGTGGATGAGGCGTATCCGGGCGATATTATCGGATTTGCGGTGAAATCAGATTTTCGGGTGGGAGATACAATCAGTGAAGATCCCTCTATTGTTTTTAACGCCATTCCGAGATTCGCGCCCGAATGTTTTGCCCAGATTTATAATCCCTCGCCGGCCAAATACAAACCGTTTCGAAAAGGGCTTGAGCATTTACTGGCCGAAGATATTGTCCAGGTGTTTAGCTGGATCAAGCCGGCCAATCCCAATACGGTGCTTTTGGGAGCGGTCGGACCTTTGCAGTATGAGGTGCTTCAATACCGGCTCAAGGAGGAGTATGGTGCTGAGTCCCGGCTTGAGACCCTTCCCTGGAAAGTCCTTCGGTGGGTCGAATCCGGACTGAATGATTCTGAAATGGGAGATTCCCTGTCGTATGGCGTGGCGTTGGCCCGGGACGAACAAGGGAGAAGGGTTTTGCTTTTTCTGAGCGAGTGGATTTTGAATCATTTTCAGGAAGATCATCCGGATTTTGCGCTCTTTGTTTCTCCGCAGGGGAGCAGTATTTCCTTATGATCCGGGGAATATTTTGGTAGGATTTGCGGGTGTCCCGCTCACTAGACCGGGCGCGGTTTTCTTCCCAGATTTTGAACAAGTACGATTTGAAAGGAACCCACGCACAATGAAGACGAGGTTTTTTAAATGAATCGGAGTTTATCCTCAAGACATATCCGGATCGGGCACAGTCCGGATCCTGATGACGCGTTTATGTTTTACGCACTCGCTTATAAGAAGATCGATATGAGGGGGTTCGAAGTCGAGCATGTGATCGAGGATATTGAGTCCTTGAACCAGCGTGCCCGAAAGGGAGAGCTTGAGGTCACGGCGGTTTCCTGTCATGCCTACGCGTATCTGGCGGACCGGTATGCTGTGATGCGCTCCGGGGCGAGTGTGGGGGATCATTACGGTCCGATTCTCGTACGGCGAAAAGCGGACGTTGGGTCGCGTGAAAAGGATTCCGTACCTAAGGTTGCTGTTCCGGGCCAGTTAACCACAGCCTATTTAATCATGCAGCTTTATGAAAAACTCGAATGTCAATCACCCGCCGCCGTACTTCGTGCGCCGTACCGGGTGATTTTTACCCCCTTTGACAAAATTTTCGATTCCGTCAAAAGCGGAGAAACGGATTACGGGCTTGTTATTCACGAAGGACAGATTACTTACGAAAAGTATAGCCTCGAAAAAGCGCTGGATTTGGGATCGTGGTGGTGCGAACGGACACAGCTTCCGTTACCTCTCGGGGTGGACATTATTCGTAAAGATCTTGGGCCGGAGGTGATGAGATCTTTTGCCGCTCTTTTCAAGGAGAGCATTCAATATGCCTTGAAACACCGCGAAGAAGCCTTAAAATACGCGAGCCAATTTGGTCGTGGGATTACCCCGGAACTGAATGACCGGTTTGTCGGTATGTACGTGAATGATTATACGGTCGAGTTGGGTGAAAAGGGAGAGGCGGGTTTCCGGGAGATGATGGAGAGAGCCTTTTTAGCAGGGATCCTTCCGAAGAAGATTCATTTAGAATTCATAAAGAACCGGTAAGGCTTAATAGCGTACGGCGGAAAAGTTTTCATGCTGTGCGCCGAACGCCTTCCCCCTTACGAGGAGTATCATGGCGAACGATGAGTTACGCGATAAAACACTGGATGTAGCACGGCGACACAAGGCGTCGTGGATCGAGTTGGGGCAGTATCTTTTTTCTATTTCCAAGAACAAGCTTTTTAAGGAGTGGGGTTATCTGTCTTTTGAGGCTTATTGCGTCAAGGAACTGAAAATTCGTGAGGCTACCGCTTCCAAACTTCTGAAGTCCTACATGTTTCTGGAGAAGGAAGAGCCCCGGATGGTGAAACCGGAGTATATGGCTGAAGAAGAGCCGAAAAAGATCCCGGATTACGAATCCGTGAATCTCCTGCGCCTTGCCAAGCAGAATCAGCATATTCCGGTCCAGGAATTTGCGGAGCTTCGGCACGATGTTTTAGACGAAGCCAAGGAATTTAAGGATGTTCGCGCGAAGGTCAAGACGATTGTCCAGGAGCATAAAGACAAGGACGCGCCCGAGGCGCAGGAAGTTAAACGAAATTCCGTTATCAAACGTTTAATCGGATTTCTGAACGGTGCCAGGACTCAGCTTGAATCGGAAAATTTGGTGCCGGATTATGTTATCAAACAGATTGAAACCCTGACTTCCAAGCTTGAGGATCAACTGCACTAAAGGCGGTTGGCGGGCTTTCAGTGTTTCAGAAAAACTAAGAAAGAAACCCAATGGAACTGTGGCAGTATGTTGGCGCGATCGCCGGATTTTGTATGCCGCTTTTTAACATTCCGCTCATCTTTCGTATCGTGAAAAGAAAGTCAGCCGGGGACATGAGCCTTCTTTGGCTGTTTGGTGTATGGACCTGTATCCTTCTCATGAGTCCCGCGGCTTTGATGTCCCGGGATATGGCCTTTCGTCTCTTTGGATGGACCAATCTCATTTTTTTTACGGCTGTGGTGATCGTGGCGGCAAAATATCATAAGGGTCACCCCTGAAATTCTCCTCAGTAATCTCCCGAGGCAGTCGATAATCCCGGAAGAGTGGTTGCCAACCTGACTGACAGGAGATTTTTTATGACCGGCAGTAATTTTTTTTTACGGCTTTT
>CAYULU010000025.1:0-26678 GCA_964445745.1 uncultured bacterium
GATAAAATCCTCCCGCGACCATCGTGATGTGAAGCCCGCTGATGGCAAGGAGATGAATGGTTCCGGTCTTCACAAACGCACTTCTCAGATCCGCGGCAATCTCACTACGAATACCCAAAATGACCGCCTTTAGCACCGAAGATTCAGGCCGTTGATAAAGCGCCTCAATTTTTGAGGCTATCATGAGACGTAATCTTCCGATCCATCTCGCGGGCTGAAAAACAGGACCTTCCGCAACAATTCGTCCCGAATTCGGCCCAATCACTTCGATCATCGCATGGATATTTTTCTCGGCAAGGTATCGCGTCTGATCAAATCCTCCGGGGTTTTGAGCCCGTCTTGGTTTTTTCAGTAAACCATAAAGACGCACTTTGTCACCTACGGAGGGAATGGTCGACGGTTGAATCCAGTACACCCAAACTTGCCCCCTCACCGCTTCCGGCCTTGGATATCGCCGGGAACCAAGATCGACTTCTGTTGATTTTAAGACGAACGAGGCATTCCTGCCCCGCCCTCGGCATTTAACATCCGGCAAGGTCGCAACAATCCCCGTGATAGCAAGCCGACGACCTGATACGAATTGATGCACACTGTTTTCAAACCTCAATCCATCAATGCTGAAACTGAGGCATCCAACAATGAGCATAAGAACCAAGAAAACAGGCAAAAAAGAATTTCGTCCTCGCAGGAACCAGGCGAGAGGTAGCAAGATAACCAGCAAAGAAACAGCCACAGGCGTGATCGGTGGAACGTAGCGGCTCAATACAATCCCGAGGGATATGCTTACGGCTAACGGAAGAAAAGGGAACCTCATAGTGCTTATTATACAATATTATATTGTATAATAATAATATTTTTGCAAAAAACTTTTTTTTCGCAAGCAGAAATTGAAATTCAGGCTACCTTTTCAGGAAATACTTGAGGGCGAGAAAAAATAGAACCACAAGAAGCAGAAGAAAAAAAACCGTATGCGAAGTTTTTGGGTCGTCAGACATCGTCTCAACAAGACCTTATAGTTTTAATCGGAAAACTTCCCCTCGAGATTCCAGCGTCACCTCGTCTGGATCAATCTTCATAACTACCCACCCATTCCCCACCGAATCCCCAATCGCCAAGATCCGGTCATTGATCACGGCACGAGTCCCTTCTCCAAGATCCAGAATGCCCGTCAGCCTCAACGCCTGACGACTTTGATAGGACAAGTCTTTATGACTCATAACCGGCATAATCTTCGCCAGAGGTGAAAAACCGGTACTGATGTTTTCGCTCGAATCTTGCACACCCCTGGGAATACCCGAATTAAAATTTTCCGAAACACCACCTCCCGTTAACTCTAGTGATCCGGAGTTTAAAAAATGCTGAAGAATCGTGCCAAATACAACCAGGGAAAACAAAACAAAAAAACCCGCCAGGATCTTCCACCCAAGGGCGCGCCGCGAGCCATAACGATGTTGAACCTCTCGAAGCTCACGTTCCAGGTTTTCATCCATAACCTTCGGCCAATCAGGCAATGGATTCGATAGCTTCTGTTTTTTTTGCACAGTCTCCGCAGGCAGAGCTTCCCCTATCTGTTTCTGTGATGAACCAGCTTTGTTGAGCGCCGCCTGGATAAGACTCATACAGCAACCCCCTGCAGATCAGCTTCCGCACATTCCACCATGGGTGCATTAATCCATTGCGATCCTGCCGCAAAGGCCGCAAGGAGAGCGCGATCTGCCAGGATATTGATCACTCGCGGAATCCCCGCTGAAAGCTCATGGATCCGGCTAATAGCTTCCGGCGAAAAAATATCGCCAGTGGCTCCTGCGATCTTCAGTCGATGCCTGATGTAAAGGCCGACTTCCTCGAGGCTCAATTCCGGAAGATGACAACGTACCGCGATCCGTTGTTTCAACTGGCGAAGATCACGACGTTTCAAAAGATCGTTAAGTTCTGGCTGTCCCATTAAAATAATCTGCAACAACTTCTGAGATGCAGTTTCAAGATTGGAAAGGAGACGAATTTGTTCGAGCGCCTTCGGCGGGAGCAACTGCGCTTCGTCAATAATCAATACCGCGTTAAATCCCTTCGAACTTTCCTCAAGTAAAAACCGGTTCAGCGAATCAAAATAGGCTTTTCTTTTTTTCGAGGCTGGCTTAAGGCCAAAATCCTCCACAATCACTTCCAGTAATTCAATCTCCGAAAGCTTAGGATTGAAAACAAGTGAAGTATGAATGTTTTCACCAATCTGCTGGAGGAACATTCGCGAGAGCGTGGTTTTCCCGGCTCCAATCTCACCCGTAATCTGGATAAACCCCACTCGCCGATCCACGCCATATTTCATGGAGGACAACGCCGACTGATGGTGCCGGCTGAGGTACACAAACCGGGGATCCGGCGTCACATTAAAAGGTGGCTCTGTAAGGTGGAAAAATGATTCGTACATTGCGTCTCCTGTCCCTTAATGAACGGCACATACAGTCTTCATCTTGAGGAAAAACAGGAAAGCGGGATCAGACCTTGCGAAAAACAATTTCAAAAATGCGTCCATCCTTGCGATTAATGGAACCATTAAAAATCCTGCGCCGCTCCCTTGACTGGTCCAATTTCTCACCTGTGATCAGATCTCGGACGATCATATCCCCCCGGCATTTTTCAAGGGCGGGAAGAAACACGGTGCCGCTTTTGTCTTCATTACCGTTATTCACTACGACCAGATAATGCTTGGACCCCCTTCTAAAAATCGCCGTCTTCACGTCGCGGGTCACTGAATAAGCAAAAAGCGGTACTGACAAAAACCGCAAAACTCCAAGGATCAGTTCGGGTGTAGGATCCACACCGAGGTGGATCACTCTTCCCCTGCCAACTTTTTTGATATAGCCCACGGTCAGGCTCCCATACCCCTCGATTTCAGCCTGGATTTTATGGCAACCATCCGCCTTGAAAATATAAACCGAACTTGTGACCGGAATAGCCGGTTGTCCTTTACCCAGCGTGATCTTAAACTGACGTTTGAACTCAAAAAGAATTCGTTCAGGGTCTTCAAATCCGATAACCTGACAGGAATTAAAATTTTCGTCTTTCCTCGGATAGCTCAAAAACGAGACCAGAGTCCCGCCCCGCTCTACGTACCGTCGAAGGTTCTCGTGCGAGATCTTATCGAGCCATTGATTGCCTGAATAAAAAATCACTTTTTTTTCCGGAACAGCCTGTCGAGGATCACAGACATCGTAGTCCACATCCCCGTGATAGAGGGCCTGCAAAATAGGACTATTATGCGAAAGTGTTCGCGCCGCATATTGAAGAGGATTAAAGGTGACGGCAACTTCGGTCAATTTTTCAAGAGAGGTCGGCTTGAGCAAATGAAATGCGCGAACAATCTGTTTAAAAACGGTGTAAAGTTCTCCCCGGGTCCGCCCCCACTCATTGATCGGAGACATGTACCAGTTATCACGATTCACTAACATGTACCAGTTCCATCCCTTAACACCCCCGAGGAAAGCCGACAAACAAATCATCCGGTAATGATTCGGCGTCAGTACGCTGGTTTCGTAGTGACGGCCATGCCAAATCCCCGATTGAAATTCCACAATAAACGGCAAATGAGATACGCTCGCCAAGTAACGAATTTTGTCGCAGAATTTCCGGTGCTCAAACTCATCTTCAGCAAGCTCATTGGAAGGATACAAATCCACTCCCACCATATCCGATACCGATTGAAGCCGGGACCAGTCATGCGCATAAAAAAACGGATACGTGTTCAGATAGATAGGGACATCGATCCCAAGGTTCCGGTAGGCTTCAACATTCCATTGGGCGACCTTCGCAGAATAGTCATATTTAAACTTAAAGTAGTCAAGATTACGCTTAAGCTCTTTATCACCTTTAAGCGGGATTCCCTGCACGTTCGCAAGCATGGTCGCAATAAAAGGTGACGCCTCCTTAAATGAGCCATACTGTGTTCCCCACGCACTGTTAAGCGACTCTAGATCGTTTTCGTACAACCTCGTGATAAAATCCTGAAAAAGTCCGGGAGGACCGCTTAGGCCATATTGCTGACCAAACACGTCAGGCCACGGATCGATCTCATTATCAGCCTGAAGCAGGATAATGTGACCACCCCGCTGCGTCGCAAGATAAGGTTTAAAAACCTTCGTAACCTCTTTTATGTACACGCCTGCATAGTCAAGAAATTTGGGATGAAGACGGTGATATTTGTAGGCGTACGAAGGAACCCCATCGTGGGGCCACTCGCTGTAGATATAAGGTCCCGGCCGGATAATAAGCCAAAAACCTTCCTTGCGGGTTAAATCCAGAAAAGCTTTTAAATTTCGCGCTTGATCGGTTTTGCCTGAAAAATCAAATTTCCCGCGCTGATACTCATGAAAATCCCAAGGGACGTATGTGGAAATAATTCTCAGTCCCATCTCTTTGACGCGGAAGAGTGCATCCTTCCAACAATTCGGATTCAACCTCCAGTAGTGCACTTCCCCGGAAATAAGAGGAACTTCTTTGCCGCCGACCAGAAGCTTTTTCTTTTTAATTTCTACCTTCGGCATCTTACACAATCCATCATTTGCTGATACAAGCGTGAACAAACCTTAGGAAACTATCACATTCATCGCCTTAAATTGCAAAATCTTTAAAACAAAAAAACGCCTTGGGGCATCTCGCGAACAAATCGTACTTAATTAACCACCATCGCACAAGGACTATCTCGACCCCAAGATCAGATTGACAGTCCTTCCGGGTATCACGATCATCTTGACAATCTTTTTCTCGCCAACGATTTCCTGAACACGCGGCTGTTCAAGAACCCTCTTCTGAATTTCTTCTTGCCCCAGTTCCGCAGGAACCATCATCTTCGCTCGAACCTTCCCTGCCACAAGAATCGCCATCTCATATTCCGACTGGGCAAGATACCGATCATCGTAATCCGGCCATGGTTCATAGACAAGCGACCCGGAACGCCCCATCTTTTGCCAAAGTTCTTCGGATAAATGCGGCGCAAATACCGAAAGAATCAGCAGGAATTTCTCGAGAACCTCCCGTGAGTGATCGGAGTGAGTAGAAACTTCATTGATAAAAATCATCAGCGCGGAAATCGCAGTATTGAACCGGAGCGATTCCAAATCCTCCGTCACCTTCTTAATCGCCTGATGGAGCGCTCGTAGCTCGGTTTTGGAAGAATCACGCGGCTGAATATTCGGATGGAGATTCCCGTCTTTATCCGTAAACAGACGCCAAACCTTTCCGAGAAAGCGATAAACTCCCTCAACACCGGACGTCGCCCAGGGTTTCGTCATTTCAAGCGGTCCCATAAACATTTCATACAAACGAAATGAATCGGCCCCGTACTGTCGCACAACATCATCGGGATTAATCACATTACCACGGGATTTGGACATCTTCTGGTTATCTTCCCCAAGAATCATCCCCTGGTTAACAAGTTTCTTAAAAGGTTCCGGAGTCGCGACAAATCCGAGGTCAAAAAGGACCTTGTGCCAGAACCGAGAATACAGCAGATGAAGCACGGCATGCTCAGCTCCGCCAACATAAAGATCAACGGGCATCCAGTACTTTTCTTTTTTCTTGTCCACTGCGGCATCAGGGTTCCTGGGATCGATGTAGCGCAGATAATACCAGCAGGATCCCGCCCATTGGGGCATCGTATTCGTTTCTCGATTTGCAACCGATCCGCACTTGGGACACTTGCATTGAACCCAATCCCGGACTTTAGCAAGCGGCGGTTCCGCCGACCCGGTCGGAGTATAATCGGTCATCTCAGGCAATCGCAGAGGAAGTTCATTCTCGGGAACCGGCACAATACCGCATTGATCGCAATGGATAAGGGGGATCGGTTCACCCCAATACCGTTGACGCGAAAAAAGCCAGTCACGCAGTTTGTACTGAACACTGGCTTTCCCAAGTCCCTTTGCCGTAAGCCAGCTTGTGATCTTTTTCTTAGCCTCAGTCGTCGGTAGCCCGGTGATTGACACATCGGGGCCTGTGGAATTAACCGAGGTTCCCTCCCCCACAAAACCCTGCCATTCGGCTTTAGGATCACCCGGCTGAACCACCTGGATCACAGGAAGATTAAATTGCGTAGCAAACTCAAAATCGCGCGTGTCGTGAGCCGGAACCGCCATAATCGCTCCGGTACCGTACCCCATCATGACATAATCAGCGATCCAGACCGGTATTTTGTTGTCATTCACAGGATTGATCGCATAAGCACCCGTAAACGCACCCGTTTTATCTTTCTCAAGCTGAGTACGTTCCAATTCGCTTTTCCGGGAAGATTCCTGACGGTATTTTTCAACCTGCGAACGGCATTGGGGAGATGTGATTTTTTCGACCAGCGGATGTTCCGGAGCCAACACCATGTAAGTGGCACCGAAAAGCGTATCCGGCCGGGTGGTAAACACCTTCACCTCAAGATTTGAATCTGAAATCTTGAATTGGACTTCAGCCCCTTCGCTCCGCCCAATCCAGTTTCGTTGCATCTCCTTGATCGCTTCTGACCAATCCACATATTGAAGATCTTCGAGAAGGCGTTCGGCATAAGCCGTAATTTTCAATACCCATTGACGGAGCGGACGACGGAAGACGTCCTTGTGTCCTTTTCGGTCACAGGTTCCGTCCGATCGGACCTCTTCGTTTGCCAGAACGGCCTTACATCCCTCACACCACCAGACCGGAATTTCAGCCTCGTAGGCAAGCCCCTTTTTATAAAGTTGAAGAAAAATCCACTGGGTCCACTTGAAGTAAGCAGGATCGGTGGTATCAACCTCACGGTCCCAGTCATAACTAAAACCCAGCATCTGGATCTGGCGGCGAAAAGTTTCGATATTTTTTTTGGTCGTAATCGAGGGATGCGTCCCCGTTTCAATCGCATATTGCTCGGCGGGAAGCCCAAAGGCATCCCATCCCATCGGATGAAGGACGTTGAACCCACGCATCCTTTTGTAGCGGGCTATAATGTCTGTCGCGGTATATCCTTCCGGATGGCCCACATGAAGTCCCGAACCCGAGGGATAAGGAAACATGTCCAGGATGTAATATTTGGGTTTTTGAGGCGAACATTCATCGGGGTCAGGCGAACGGAAGGTCTTATGCGCAAGCCAGTAGGCCTGCCATTTTTTTTCAATCTCGTCGAAGGGATACGCTTTAAATCCGCTGACCATAAATCCTCAAAGTTCGAAAAGAGTGAGGCCCGTCTTGGAGCTTTTCGTCTCCATGCTCCGGCGAAAGCGGACTCTGGAGACCGCCAGAAGCTATAGACCGGGTCATAAAAAAACCGATGCGAGAGGAGGGAATCGAACCCTCATGGTGTTTGAGCACCGCTGGATTTTGAGTCCAGTGCGTCTGCCAGTTCCGCCACTCTCGCAGGAAAGATGGTGGACCGGAGGGGAGTTGAACCCCTGACCTCTACAATGCCATTGTAGCGTTCTCCCAACTGAACTACCGGCCCACATTTTGACTGGCAAGAATGATATCTGAAAAATCGAGGCGGTATTCTACTGAAGAAGACTGCGCTTTACAAGGAAAGCGTTTAAAAAAAGGTTTCCGGATCCACCCGGAGACCTTCCTGATCCCCGGGAATGAATGCCCACGCCATATCCCAGGCCCCGCACCCCAACCGTGTCAACATCCGGAAACTCCCGTCAAAAAAACCGGCAATATTCCGGGAACCCCGCGGGTTGCCATCGTCCGTCTTGTCATAATGGTTGATCGTATAGGGAATTTCGTAGGGGGCACTAATCACATTTTTGAAACCTCTGGTGAGTGTCTGTCCCAACCTTTGAAAATACCCGACGTCATTGGCATGGGCACAGGGATGTAAAGAAATCAGAATCACCAGGGTACAACCTAAAACGAGTTTTGCACGCATGAATACCTCCGTGATTGGAATCGACCAAATAAGTTTAAAGTTTTAACTTCCCAGCGCCGATGCTTTTTATGCGCAACAGAAACCCAACAAAAGACAGAAAGAAACTAGACGATGAAATCAGCTTACGTTTGTCCCGCTTGTCAGTGGTCCGGAAGTGAGCAAAGCTTCGTCACTAAAATTCTCTCCATCATGTACCGTCCCAAACACGATAATATCCAGGCCTTCAAACAAATCAAGTGTCCTAAATGTCACAACCTTGTGACAATCATTTTTGAGACACTCGACGGTACCATCGTTAAATAACGCCTTCCCTACCGCTTTTTCCCCAGACAACTAAAATTCGTCAGTTTAATTCCAAGCGTGGCAATGTATTTCCGAAGTTCGCGCGAACCAAACAACCGGAATTCCTTTTCACGAGGGAGCGTCAGTGAGCTGATCGCACACAACTCATCATCCACCCATCCGGGATGACACATGACCTCACTGGTTCCCGGTAGCAACGTGAATAAAAGATGCCTTAGCACCTCTTCAGTCCAATAAGTATGCGGATCCAGATTACCGTAAAAATGATCCGTGGTTTTGATCGGTTTAAACCAGTCCTTGATCTCCGGCTCCGACAAAAGACGCGTCCAGCGTACCGGAAGCGCATATTTGCTGGCAATCGCATAAAGAGCTTCCAGAAACGGGAGGTGATCATGCATGTGATGATGAACATCGACATGCGTCGGCAGACGCTTAAAGGTCTTCACAAACCGCTGAAGTTGCGCCCTGAACTCCTCGACAATTTCCCCTACTTTCGGAAAACCTTTTTTTAAATATTCTTTCGGCTTACGGAACTGTCCATCTTTTTGAAGGAGTCCCTTCACCAGAGTCTTTTTTGCAACCGGCTCCCCCAACGTAACGTTCAGATGGAGCCCCAGTCCCAGTTTTTTTGAATCAAGGATATCGCGAACCAAACTCCCGGCGATAGGGAGATTGATCATGAAAGTCGTGCTGGTCACGATTCCGGTTTCGTGCGCACTTAAAATGGCTTCCGTCACTTTGGGCGTAAGATTACAATCATCGGCATTGATAATGAGCAATTTTGACGGCATGGCTCCCTCCTTACGGCTTCACAACCACAACGTTCGCGATGGCGTATTCCCTTTCATGCGCAATGGATAATTCAACCTGATCCCCGGCATCAAGACGAGCGGCCCGTCTCATGGCGGCGGTCAAACCTAAAAAAGGTTTCCCGGTTTTTCCATGAAGCACCTCGATCCCGGCAAGGCGCTGACCTTTTTTAAACCGGATACCGGTCGCTTTAATCAAAGCTTCTTTCGCCGCAAACCGCGCCGCATAATGTTCGAACATCATGCGCTTTCCGGAACAATATTTTCGCTCTGCCTTGCTGAAAACACGTTCGAGAAAACGATTCCCCCCTCGTTTAATGGCAACTTCCATCCTCGAGATTTTAACGAGATCGATTCCCTGAAGAATTTTCAATTTCGAATCCTGTCATGTCAAAATGGTAGTGATTGTGACGACGAACGGAGGAACCAGTAAAATAGCGCCAAAATCACAAAAAAAGAAAGGATGTAAAAATTGTTAAACCGCCAGAAATCAAGAACCTTGTGCCCAAAAGACATCTGCATGCCTGATTTCTTCGCTTTAAGAAGGACATCATATTTCAGATTGAGCACTTCTTCCTTCCTGAAACGAAGGTACACACCGCCAATCTTGTAGGCATGAAGCATATTCCCCTTGATCAGCCGTTCCAATTCCTGCTGTTCAATTTCAAGATATTTTTTAACTTCATCAAGCGTAAGCATGTTGTTCATGGAATCACAACCATTTTCGCGCTAACTTGAAGCAGAGCTTCGGTTTGAATCGCAGATAAAATCAGACCCGTGCCTTTTCTTGCTGGATCCAGGAGTCGACTTCGTTTTTCGAAAAAACCCAGGATCCGTTTTCAAAACGCCCCGGAATCTTCCGGGACTGCGCCCATTCCTCGATAACCTTGGCCTCAACCTCAAGATATTGTGCAACATCTTTTAAGGTAAGATAAACTTCGGAACCTTCAAAGGCCCCGGACATACTTATGTTACCTTCCATCACCGCTCCATCGGTCACGCTCAACCGGGGCGTTCGAAGATTCCCGCGAACTGTTGCGGGTCCCAAAACAGAAAGACTCTTGGTCGCAACAATGTCGCCGGTCACCTTCCCGGCAATCGTAATATTGTCCCCGTTGATATTGGCGGTGACCTTCGCATTTTCACCAATAGTCAGATTGCCACGAGTGTCCAGTTTGCCCTCAAAACTGCCATTAATTCGAAGGTTTACGGGATCTTTGAACGAAATGGTACCCTGCATACTTGCATCAACATCGAGGATCTTTTCCTGAAGTTCCGTATTCTTTTTTGCCATAGCATCGGTCTCCTTCGTTGCCGTCCGGACAGACGGTTCGGTGTGATCGTTGAGTTAATTATGTCTATTTACCAAACCCTTGTCAATGAATCCAACGACGCTAAATGGCGCTAAAAAGCCGTAGGGTCTCAGAGTCGGTTTTACAAACATTTCAAAACTGTTGTTTTTCGAAAAGCAGGAAAATAACAACTGAGCTGATGAGACCCCTTCTAAACTTCGGGAATAAAAGACAGCATTCCTTGAGATCACGCTAAATCCCTGAACCGTCTTCGGGGAAATGATCAGGGCTGGTAAACTCCCTGGATTTCTCCCGCCGCCACACAAACGTTTCGGCGGTAACAAACCGCAAATTGGCCCGGAGTAACAGCGCGCTGAGGTTTATCAAACGAAAGTAGCGCCTTGTTTTTGGACTTCGGAATCAGGACGGCCGGGGCCCCTTGCTGGCGATATCGAATTTTCGCCTGAACCCGCAGGACCTTCTTGGGAGTTACTGCCGAAAAATGGCAGGGGCTTAAAATTATTTTTTTTTGAAATAAACGTTTTTCATCTTTTGTAATTTTAAGCGTATTCCGCCCAATCTCATGCCCCCTGACGAAATACGGTCCTCCCGAAAGCCCCAGGCCTTTTCGTTGTCCTATCGTGTAAAAATGAAGCCCCTGGTGTCGTCCAATAATCTTCCCCTCATCATTCAGCATGTCCCCAGGTCTCAGGCCGATCTCCTTGGCAAGAAAA
Organism: uncultured bacterium; assembly: GCA_964445745.1. GTDB lineage: Bacteria > Omnitrophota > Omnitrophia > Omnitrophales > Aquincolibacteriaceae > UBA1443. The sequence goes on from CAYULU010000025.1 coordinate 11,012, forward strand.
GAATTCATCGCTTTCCCCGAAACAAAACAAAAATCCTGGCTTTGCTTTCGCTTCAGAAAAATTTCAAACCCCGCCTTTTCAGCCATGCGATAAACCTCCCGTTTCTTTAAATGACCGAGCGGGAGGACAAGCCGGGCGAGTTGCGACTGATCAAGAAAACTAAGCGAATAGGTTTGATCTTTTTCGGTGTCGCGGGCCCTCAACAGTTCATATTTTTTAAGCCCCGGATTTCTCCGGACTCGGGCGTAATGTCCCGTGGCTACATAATTAATCCCATGCCTACTGCCCCATCGAAAAAGCTCCTTAAATTTTAAAAAGCGATTACACATCACGCAGGGATTCGGGGTTTTGCTCAAACGCAACCTCCCAAGGAAATAATCAATGACCGCCTTTTTAAACTTTCGGGAAACGTCATACACAAAATGCGGGACCCCGAGTTTATCGCAAACGTCCTTGGCAATCCGAAAAGACTCCTCACTGCAACAGACATTTTCTCTCAGGCAGTTCGCAGAATCTTTCCAGACAGGGTATTTGAGTGACACCCCCACGGGTTGCCAACCCTGCTTTATTAGAAGCAGCAGGGCCATGGACGAATCCACGCCTCCTGACATACCCACCACTATCTTACGATTTATTTTGTTTTTGATTTCTGGAACCATCGATTAAGGCCGCCCGAACAGGTGATAGAAACCCGACGTTCGTAATGCAAACGAACTTTGAGTGGTAGAAGAAAAGGAGATTTTAATCCGCCGGATGAGGTAAGGATTCTGGAGGTATTTCCGGTCGTGGACGTGGCTTGCGGCACAGGCATACTCGTAACCAGCCTCCTTGACATACTCCACGATCGTCTCCGTAAAAGATCCGGACGGATAAGAAAAGGCGCGAACCGGCACACCTATTTTATCCTCAATTTGTTTTTTAGATTCCACAATCGATCTCAGAGCGTCAGGCCCTGCAATGTCCGCAAGAGGCTTATGAAAAAGCCCGTGGCTTCCAATCTCGACACCGGGTGTCCGGGCCATTTCACTCACCATCTGCCACGTCATAAACCCTTTGTCCCCTATCGTTTCAGGAGTCACAAAAAAAGTCCCGGGAAATCCCAGATGACGGAGCGTCGCATACGCGCACGCATAATTGTCAAGGTATCCGTCATCAAAAGTAAGCGCAACTTTTTTATCAAAAAAACCAGACACCCCTTTAGCTTGAGCACATTCTGAGAGCGGAATTAACTCATAGTGCCCCGCCTTTAACCAGCCCATTTGACGGGAAAAAAGTTCGGAATCAATCGCAAGTTTATTTTGGGGGAATCGATTCGTATCAAAACTGTGATACGCCAGCACAGGAATATATTTTTTCATCTTGGTCCCACCACTCGCTCGTAAACATTCTGGATTTGTTGATACATGTTCAGCGCGGTATACCGGAAAGCGGCCTCATGCCCCGCGCGGGCCATCCGCAAACGAAGATCCGGATCTTGCGCATAAGCCTTAAGACATTTTGACAGTCCTTTCACGTCTTTTTCATCAAAAAGAAGTCCGTATTCGCCCTTTCCCAAGAGTTCCGCAATCCCTCCGGAACGAGATCCGATCACAGGAAGCCCAGCCGCCATGGCTTCCAAAATCGACAATCCAAATGCCTCTGGCCAAAGGTAGGGAGCCACAAACAGGTCAGCCGCGGCAAAAACCTTTTCGGTCTGCGTGACATTTCCCAAAAATCGGACCTTCTCCTGAATGCCGAGGGCACTCGCCCGATCTTCAAGCTGTTGTTTATAATCCGGCTCACCCGATCCCGCCACCAGAAGTCTTAAAAACGGATTCTCCTGGGCAACCAACGCGAACGACTCGATTAAAAGATGCACGCCTTTGACCGGTATTAAACGGGACAGGGAGAGAATAACGATTGCTTCGTCACAAAACCCATAGTCCTTCCGGCATATCCTCCGGTCAGCCTGTTTCACTTTCGCCCTTAAACCTTCAACATCAATGCCGTTAACCGCCACCGTCACAGGGGGCAGATTTTTTTCGCCAAAAATATTAATCAATCCATTTTGCATCGTTTTTGAATTGGCGATGATGGCACTTCCCCAGCAAGGATAAAGAACCCGCCCCAGCCGTCTCTTATAAAACATGTGCGCCGTCGAGAGAAAAGGCACACGCGTGAAAAGATTCGACGCTGCGGCCAGTACTTGGGCAACCCTTGTGTGCGTGTGGATAACATCAATTTTCTGTTTCCTCACATAGGAAACCAAGCGCGGAAGCTGAGACCAGAGTTTGGGGGAGAGCTCACTTTTGCAACGGGGAACATCACTCACGACTTCCCGGGTCATCGACTGGAAATAATCCAGGCACACACCACCACTCGCCCAGAGATAAACATCGTGCCCCGCCTGGGTCTGTTCTTTCACCAGCGCCTGAAGATACGTGGTAATGCCACCGGTATTGAGATGAGTTGTAATATGTAAAATCTTCATCGTTGACGCAACGCGCGACCGGCACAATCCTGAAACAAAAAAGGATCTCCCATAAGGAAGATCCTTTTTTGAATGCGGTTAAAATTCGAGATCAAATCTGGGAAGTACAATTCGGACAACGGGTGGCCTTGAGCAGCACCGTCGAAAAACAAAACGGGCACTCTTTTGTTGTTGGCGCCACAGGTGCCGGCACCGGCTTACGTTGCAAAGCCGAGATTTGTTTAATCACAACGAAAATAACAAATGCGACAATCAAAAAGTTGATCACGGTGTTGAGGAAAAGCCCGTAATTCAACGTGGGCGCCCCGGCTTGTTGAGCTTCCGCCAAAGAAGCATAAACCTGACCGTTCAAGCTCAGAAACAGGCTCGAAAAATCCACCCCCCCAAGCAAAAGCCCGATAGGCGGCATAATCACATCATTGACGAGAGACGAAATAATCTTGCCAAACGCGCCGCCCACAATCACGCCTACTGCCATGTCCACCACATTCCCACGCATAATAAACTGCTTGAAATCATTTACAAACTTCACGATAACCTCCTGTTGTTGGAAGAAAATCACACCGGGTTAAGTTGCACCCTTGAGACATCCCCTCCTTTTTGTTTTAGGGCTGTCACATAAAGCAAATAGCGAACGTACAGGGCTTCCGCCTTGCGTCCGACTTTTTTAATATCATTCTGAAGGGCCTGGTCGGAGAAAAATTTTTCGATCGGAATTTTACGGATCTTTTCCTGAATTTTTTGAATCTTCGCCCGCTGGGACTGGATTTCCGACACATAAGCCATCGCGTAATCCTCAAGCTGGGCAACGCTCATTGTCTCAATGTCTTTTTTGATTTTATCAACCGACCGTTCCGAATCCACTTTCCTGGTACAACCGCTCACGACAACCATCAACCCTAGTATGACCAATAAGATCTGGAGAGTTTTTCTTCTCATATCAAAAAAGATCCTTTTCAATCCTGAGTTACCCAACGTGGGGGGGGTCACATCGACCCCAAGTCTTTCTTTTTTGCCAAGGCCCGAGTCAAAAAATCGTCAATGCCGTTGAACCTTAATCCGATTTCATACCGTTGACTTTTAGGACCTCTTTTCTGACAGCGAACAACACTGGCCGTACAAGATTCGGGAACTGTCAAAAAAGGGAACTGGATCTGAAGCTCCAACACACTTCCTTCGGGGATCGCTTCTTCCACGTAGCAACGGATCCCGGCCTCACTAATATCTTTCACGGTACACACCACAAAGACATGTTGGGCGTCCGAAGTATTGCGGTATTTTGCCAGATGATAAACCGGAAGGCGTTTAGAGAGCCGCTTTTCTTTTTTCCAGATTTTTTTCAGCATGGAATCCCCCTTTTTTTCAGAACATCCAGACCCTTTAAAACCAAACCAGCTGAACCATCCCCAAAGTGATTCAAAATCCCGCCCCGTTTAAATTCGTCTTTCCCGATCAAAAACCAGTGTTTCTTTCCTAAAATAAGATTCAAAATAAAAACCGTGGACCTGAGGAGGATCGAACTCCTGACCTCCGCAATGCGAATGCGGCGCTCTCCCAGCTGAGCTACAGGCCCTTTTCAAAAATAAAAAACGGGAAATGACGCAAAAAGCGGAACTGTATTATACACAATCTTCCAGGATTGTCTTCAAGACATTAAACGCCTTCGCCTGATTTATTTCATTAAAAATTTCATGATAAAAACCTTCCAACAAAGTAAATTCTTTCCCCGGAGCAACAAGCCGGTCAAAAAATCGACGTGCCGCCCGGGGTGCCACAATCCGTTCATCCCCCGCCGCAAGAATATTCACGGGACACGCAACGGTCATCGTCTCCCGGTTGTTCAGATTTCTAATCGCATCAAAGATGGATCCAATCAACCGCGCAGAAATCCGACGTTTGATAAACGGGTCCTCCACATAAGCCCGCGACTCTGCCGGATCGTGCGAAAGCCGCCTGGGCATCACGGGATTTTGGTACTCATACGTCGGGCAAAAAAAACGAACCAGGTTGTTGACCTGCCGCATTAACGTTAAATGCGGGAATCCCAAAAAGGGCGCCGATAAAATAAGCCGTTTCACCCCGTTCGGATTTCTCCGGATCCATTCCAACGCGATCAGACCCCCCAGGCTGTGCCCGAGAAAGACACATTCGCCCTTAACGTGATAGGTGTTTCTTAGATGCCGGACAAAAGCAGAAACATCCTCCAGAAAATCCTTAAAATCCTTCCCCTCTTTCGAATTTGTTTTGAGAATCCCCATCCCGCGATAATCCATTACGGCAATTCTTACGGGTAAGCTTTGAAGCGCGTCTGCAAATTTCAAATACCTCCCCGAGTGCTCCCCATAGCCCGGTAAAATGATGAGAGTATGCCGTGGCTGGGGACAATCACAAACCCGGCAGAAGAGGTCGCATCCGTCAGGACCGGGAAAACGACTCTCTTCCCATGTCCGGTTCATAAGCAAGCGGGCGGAGCCTGTGGCTCCTGGAGTTCCGCCCATGCCAGATCCGTTTTGCGGTAAAGCGATTCAATGCAATCCTGGTATTTCTCACAGATCACACGCCGTTTCATTTTTAAGGTGGGTGTCAATTCACCTCTCGCAAGAGAAAACTCCTGTTCCAGCAGTTCAAATGACTTAAGACGTTCGTAATTCGCAAGACCCTCGAGACTCTGGTCGATCCTTTTTCGAACCTGTGACATGATCTCAGGATGCCTCAAGAGTTCCGAGTACGAAAGGTTACATAGATTTAAAGTTTTAGCCAAAATCACCATTGCCTCCCGGTTTGGGACAATCAAGGCGCACAAATAAGGCCGTTTGTCCCCTACCACCAGAACCTGTAAAAAGAAATTGTCAGAAAGAATACGATTTTCGATATTCGTCGGTGCAATATTCTTTCCTCCGGCGGTCACAATCATATCCTTCTTTCGATCCGTAACATGGAGAAAACCATCCGAATCAAGACAGCCTATGTCTCCTGTATAAAGTCCCCCTTGTTTCATCAAAGCGGCAGTCCCCTCAGGATCCCGGTAGTAGCCCTGCATCAGGCAGGGGCCTGAGGTTACAATCTCTCCGTCCTGGGCAATTCGAACCCGGATATTCGGGATGGGACGGCCAACGCTTCCAAACCTGAAAGATCCAGGCGCATTAACCGCAATCACAGGGGACGTTTCCGTGAGTCCGTACCCTTCAAGAATCAATAACCCTGCCGCGTGAAAAAATCTGGCAAGATCACTCGAAAGTGGAGCTCCTCCGGAAACAAAAAAACGAATTTTGCCACCAAAAGCACACCTTATTTTTCGCAGTAAAAGGCTCTTTGCAACCCCATGAACCATGGAGATCCAAAAACTCATCTTCCCAGTTGTTTCAGTTTGTAACGTGGCTGTCTTTCCTATGTTAATGGCCCAGTTGTATATGCGTCGAACCACAGGAGTGACCCGTCTGAGTTCTTCCTCCACCCGGGCTTGAGCCTTTTCAAAAAAACGAGGGACCGCGAAAACTACTGTGGGACAAACAGTCGCAATGTCCCGGGCAACCATTCGCATACTTTCCGCGTAGACGATGCACGCACCACAGAGCGCCGCAAAATAATAACCGGCGGTTCGCTCAAAAATATGGGCCAGGGGGAGAAACGACACCACCGCATCATTTTCTCCGAGCGGGACATAGTGACGAGAGCCGGAACAATTCGCGATAAAATTCCGGTGCGTCAGCATGACCCCTTTGGGGCGACCGGTGGTGCCTGAGGTATAAATAATCGTTGCCAAATCATCAGGGCTTACATCTCGAAGGCACGCCTCGTAAATTCCGTCTTGGTTCAATTCTTCATCATGTCCCCACTTTTCAACATCCCTGAGAGACACCGTCCGGGTCAAATCATCAGGCTCAAAAGCAATCAGACCATTCACAATCATCTGATCCGTCAAGCCAGCGACCTTTGAAAGCTGTTCCTGCGTCGAAACGAAAAGGGCTCGAACCTCCGAGTGCCGTAAAATGTATTGAATGTCTTCGTCCGAGGAAGTCGCATAAACCGAAACCACCACGGCCCCCAAACTCAAGGCCCCAAGATCCGCCAACGTCCACTCAAAACGATTTTCGGAAAGAATCCCGACATGATCACCTTTTCGAATTCCAATTCGATAAAGCCCCAAAGCAACACGCCGGACACGTTCCATCCAGTCACGCCAGGTGAGCGAGCCCGAATATTCGTTGCCGATTTTATAGCGGAGAGCGATTTTGTCAGGATAGCGACTGGCACGCCTCAAAAAATGGGACGGGATATTTAACTGCTCGTCAAAATCTTCGAAGAAGTAGACGGCGGATGAACCACCTGTCATGGGGATCGAATTTAGTTTTGTTTAACCGGTGATTGAACCGCAATCGGATAAACGGTTACAGATTCCGGCTTTTTAGCAATCCGGGACGTTTGCTGTAAATCACGAAGAATCGCCTGATTGCGCTGTGTCTCAGTGTTGATAATCCTGAGCTTTTCTTGAGCCAGCAAAACTTCTTTTTCAGCTCCTTTGCCCGCAGGCAAGACAGCGGGGGTCGTCTCGATCTTATTAAGAATTCTTTGATGCATGCGGGCCTGCTCCTGAATACGCTGAACCTGGGCAACCTGATTACCCTGTAAATTCTTGATCTGTGCATTCAACTGCAACACTCTCTGAACCTCCTGGCGAATCTGGGTCACCTGCGGCGGGAGATCAACAGCCGGGGGCGGTGGAACATAGGCACTGGAAACCGTCGTAGGGATAGAGGATGTATCTTCTGAAATCTTCTTTTCCTGCCATTTATCCTTTTGTGCGGTAGAAGAGCCTTTTGATTTTTCGTCTTTCTCCGCGGAGGTTGAGGATGACTTCACCTGTTTGGCAGAAGTCGTTTTTTTCGTCGACTTCTTTCCAAAGAATTTGGCGAGTTGCTCACTAAGGAATGTCTGGGGGGATGTCGCGGCAGTGACTTTTGTAGTCGCAGAATCCTGTGCGACTCCGGAAGATTTCTCACCACCCATCGCGCCCAAATGCACTGCCACGGATAACGCCAGGACCGGTATCGTTACGATATTTTTATTCAAATTCCACCTCATCTCAGTATGTTAGGATTTATTCGGCGAAGATATTATATCGTAAATTGTATCGAATAAATCTTGTTTTTCTTGATAAATTATTCTTACCCTTATCAATAATGTCCGCTATCGGCATCGCTCAAGGATCATGGCGCCCCCTTGTCCTCCACCAATACAAAGTGTGGCCAGCCCCAAATTCGCCTGCCGCCGCTCCATTTCATAAAGCAAAGTCACCACAACCCTCGTCCCACTGGCGCCCACCGGATGTCCCAGTGCAATCGCCCCGCCACAACAGTTCGTCACCGATCGATCGAGGTTTAACTCTCTCTCGACCGCCAAATATTGTGCCGCAAAAGCCTCATTCACTTCAATCGTCTGAATGTCCTTAAGAGAAAGACCGCTTTTTGCAAGCGCTTTCTTGGTCGCTATCACCGGACCCAGCCCCATCCATTCAGGTTCAATGCCCGAGAAAGCCACTTCCCTGATAGTTGCCATCACCTCAAGTCCCAGGGACCGGGCTTTTTCCCGAGACGCCACAATCACCGCCGCCGCTCCATCCGAAATCTGGCTGGAATTACCTGCCGTCACCGTTCCATCCGTCTTCCTGAAAACCGGTGACAGTTTACCGAGACCCTCCAGGCTGGTTTCCTGCCAGGGACCTTCGTCCTTATCAAAGATATTGCTTCGTCCTTTCGAATCCGGAATCACGACCGGCATCATTTCCCTTTTAAACATCCCCTTTTGATCAGCCAAGCAGGCTTTCTGATGAGATTCTAAAGCCAAGGCATCTTGTTCGATTCGGCCAATCCCTAACTTTTCCGCCAAAAGGTCCGCGGTCTCCCCCATCATCATTCCTGACAACGGATCCCGCAACCCTTCCCATAAGGAGTCAACGAGCACAGAATCCCTGATCTTTTTACCAAATCGAAGATCTCGATTAAGAAAGGGAGAGGCCGACATTACCTCAACACCACCTGCTACAATCAGCTCGCTCTCGCCTGAACGAATCGAAAGAAAGGCATTGTGGATCGATTGCAGTCCCGATCCACAGTTACGATTGACCGTATAAGCTGGTACGGCATGAGGGATGCCTGCCCTGACTGCGATGACACGGGCTACATTGTGAGCATCGGATTGCTGACCGACACAGCCTAAAATCACTTCATCGACCTCGGACGGGTCGAGCCTGGATCTTTCCAAAAGACCTCGCAGGATCTGTGTCCCGAGATCCTGGTTGGAAAAAAATTTAAGCGCGCCCCCGAGTTTAGCAATGGGAGTGCGACATGCTCCCGCGATCACAACATCTTTCATTGAACGGTATTCCTCCGATTGGATTGAGAGAGGCTATTCTACCAGAAGGCGCTTCATCTCAGCTAGCTGTTCCCTCGCTCGGACGATCCCTTCCTGGATAAATTTATCGGGTGAGAAAAACTCGATCCAGTGTCCGTCAGGACGAGCTGCGTGGATAAAAATATCGGCATCATTCGCCTGCATTCGGGCAATTTCATACTCCATAAATTGAATGGTATTCATCAGGACATTAAAAATATTCCCGGTGTAACGGCGAGTGGCACGGTCCAGGGCCTTGATCATCATCCGCCGCCATGAAGACTGATTCTGAAGTTCAACATGGATCGCCTTTCGCCGGATCTCATTCCTTTGAATCAAATCCTTGGGGCTCGGGAGGACGTTCACTGCAATAATCTTTCGCACCCCCATCAGAGAAAGGGATTTGATCGGAAGCGGATCGATAATCCCTCCGTCCAAAAGGAAACTTCCCCGATGCGGGAAGGGACGGAAAAATCCCGGGATCGAAATGGATGCACGGATCGCACTCATCAAATTTCCGGAATCAAAAATAACTTCTTCCGAGGTTAACAGGTTTGCCGCGGTAATCTTCAGTGGAATCTTAAGATCCTGAAACATCATTTTTTTAAAATAAGGTTCCAGAAAACGCATCACCTGGTTTCCTTTAAAAAAACCCATGTGCATCGCCGAAAGGTCACCAAAACCGAGCAACTTGAAAAAGGCGTTCTTTTTCCCAAGCTGCCCGGCAATCTTTTCGATCTCGTAAGAATCCAGTCCTGCCGCCCAGAAAGCCCCCATCAGGGCTCCGATGCTGGAACCCGAAATAATATCAATGGGGATTTTTTCTTGTTCCAGAACTCTTAAGACCCCGATGTGTGCCAGCCCGTAAGCCGCGCCGCTTCCGAGAACAAGACCGACCAGCTTCTCGGACCATTCTTTCGCCAGGTAGTTGATCATCCGTTCGTATCGGTAGCGCTGGTACTGAATCGACGGAAGCATGGAAAGCGTCTGGATCTCCACCGGCGTGACCTCACCCAAAGTGTCCGGCTCCGGAATTTTTTCCCCGTGCGGCATGATAATTCGCATTTCATTTTTGTTGAATCCGAAATCACGACAGAGCTCTGCGGTTTTCTGCGAAACAAAAGAGAATGCCTCTGCCCTGTTCTCGGCCCACAAATAAATCCGGTCTGAATAATTAAGTGCCTTGATAGCAACCGGGGTCTCACGGGAAGGAAGACACAAAACAAGATAATCATATTGATAACTTAGACAAGTCAGCAAAGAAGCAAAACGTTGATCTTCAGAGATCAATGAACCATTTTGAGAAAGTGACAAGAGATCAAAACCGTGCGGACTTTTGGCAATCGTTTCGGTCGCATCGCCCTCACTTGTGATTTTTACAGTCGAGAGATCAAGTCGGTTCAGTTTCAAACCCGTCAGATCCTGCGGCAGTTGCGCATAAAGGTGACCGGAAAGATCCACCATCAAAATTCGCCGTTGTGTCACGCGGTGAAGAGCACTGACAAAATCCACGAGAAAACGTGTCATCGCGCGGGACATTTCGGAACAATAAACCGAGGCAATTCGGACCTCACGCCGATGACGACTATAGCCTAGTTCTCCGCGAGTAAGATGACGGCCAAGTGACCGGCTCAGGTGCAACGCGAAGGAAGGAATTTCACGTAGCAACTTCTGGAAGTCATCGGCGACGATCTTGAGTACCACCGCATCCGTCTTCGCTTCTACCGTGGCACTGTGCACACTTCCTGTCAAAAGCGATGTTTCTCCGAAGTGTTCACCCCGGTAAAAAAAGAGGATCGTGTTTTCTTTTTCGTTGGCGCGAGCGCGAGAAAATAAACGGAAGCGGCCGGAGATAATGAGATAAAAGGCCTCGGGAGGGGTCCCCTCTTCGTAAACAACGTCTCCCCTCTTGAAGCCGACAAGGCGGGAAGACCGTTCGACAAGAGTTTGTTCTTCGGCAGTGAGTGAAGAAAACAAAGGGATGGAATCTAAAAAATAACCCTCTTTGTCGTTGGACCTTACTTTTTTACCGAAGGGGAAAAAATTTGCCATGCCAATAGTATCGGCAGACCAAGAAGATCACCTTACTGAGGTTTCAGTCCTTTTTGCAAGAGCTTCCTTGGAGAGTGCAACAGATGTGTCATTTCAGATTTCAGGATGAAAAGCGCGACACTGGACAAGCACGAGAACGCCTCGCCCAACGTGCTTACCACTCATGCAAACTTTCAGGGTCTGCAAGATCATTCACTTTAGTCTCTAGCCAATGATTGTAGGCGTAATCAAGAACACGAAATTTATCAACCGGATCCATGTTCTTGAGGCGTATTCCTTGATCGTAGCCTTGATTCGAACCATCCGAGGGACGCGCCCACACAACCGTGCCCGAACTGAAAATCGGTTTGGGATCATCCGGAATTGAAATTTCAAGATCCAGCTGTGTTCCTTCACGAATTTCCTTGTCCGAATTGATCTTGATCCCCTCACGGCACAGATCGCGGCTCAGTCCGATTCCTTTCAAGGTTGCACTGTCCAATCCAGAATATTTGATGCTCATGTAAGCATCGAAGCGCTTAAACTTGCGCTTATCACTGTCCATGGGGCCTCCTTCGCCTTTTTGACATTTGAGAAATATGACTCGTTTTCTAAAAAATAGACTTTTTAATATCGAGATTTATCTTAAAACACCACTCACCCGAAAAAAAAGTAGCACATGCTTATCAAAAATACAAGGGCAACACGTTATTTATTCGGCCTTATGAGGGAAAGCTTTAGGCGACAATCTTCGCAGGGCACAGAATAGATCTAACTTGTTAGATCACAAAGGGTTAGATATTATCTAAAATTGACAAACTGTACGGGAATGTCAAGTGGCAGGGTCTGAACAAATCGGATCACAGCCTGGAGATCATCCTTGCTTTTAGAAGAAACCCGGAGTTGATCACCCTGGATCGACGTCTGAACCTTCAACTTCTGGTCTTTAATGTTTCTGGCTATTTCTTTGGCCTTTTCATGGGCAATGCCCTGCTGAAGATGCACATCCTGACGGGAACAATCATCAAATGCTTTTTCCGGGGTTTTAAAATCGAGCGCCTTCAAGGAGATTTTTCGTCCTGCCATGCGCGTCTTTAAAATATCCTGAAGATTGCGAAGTTTCATTTCATCATCCGCAATCAGTTGTATTTTTACTAATTCTTTTTCGCGGATCAATTCGACTGAGCTCTTGCTACCTTTAAAATCAAACCGGGTCAGCAATTCCTTTTTGGCCTGATTGACAGCGTTGTCGACCTCTTGCAGGTCTAACTTAGAAACAATGTCGAAAGAAAAATCTTGTGCCATGAAATGATTATTTTTGGGGTTGGGATAAAAAAGAGCGCAATCGCTGGCGGGAAAAATCGTCAATATCAAGAAACTCGATGCCGGTATCGTAACTCTTCGCCGAGGATTTGAGCTCCCGGTTAGGGACGACCCAAACGCTCCTGCCTGTACATTGTACGGGGGGTTCCCCATCCTTAAGCTCAAGCGTGACCTTGCATCGATCAAACCGCTCCAGGGGCTCATCCAGCATAAGACACAGTCCTCCCATTCCGACATTTTCCGTAATGGTCTTGACAGCGCGTTCGCGGCCTTGGGGATAAACAACCACTTCGCAGGTTAGATGGAGGCGGGGAAATTTCCGTTTATTAAAACCATCCCACACGATTAACTCTCCTTCATTTCAATAGTTTTGACAAATGCATCGGAAAATGGCCGGGAAATTTCATGAGCCCGAAACCTGGAAAGTTCCTGACGGGCAACAGCCGCAGTGGGGAAACTGCCGATATAAACAATATAAAAAACGGACCCTGTCGGTCGAACATTTTCTCTCACGAAAGCCTTGAAACCGGCCTGTTGCAAACTGGTCACAACCCTGCCAGCATATTCCTCGGAAGGATACGTCACCACTTGCACGGCGAATCCACGAGAAGATAAAACGCGGGCTGGCGAAACAGATCCGGCAGATTCAGCATCGGTTGGCCTTAAGGGTTGAGGAGCCAAATTCTGTGTCGGTTTTTTTTCGGGGATCGGATCCGCATCCGCCACAGGGACTGTCAAAACACCGCCTGTCACACGAACCTCGGGGGCCGGCTTGGGTAATTCCTGAACTTTTTCGACCGGCGCTGAATACTTCGTATTCATAGCCTGCTCCCTCTGAACATTGAGAGCATTCACGCCCCAAAAAAGGAAGAACACGACAAGGACTCCTGTGGTCCAATAAGCCACCTGTCGGGTCAAAAACCTGTTCGAATTTCCGGCACCCTCCGCCATGTTAGTAAAAAAACGAGCCATTGATGAAAAAAACGAAGGTTTGGAATCCGTCTTTGCATACTCGCGATACTGATCATACGAACTTTTCCCGCTCAACCTCCCGGTCGTTTGACTTTTTTCAGGAGAACGAACAAATGGCTGTTGCCTGTCGCCCGAAACCGGAATTTTGATTTCCCGAGCGGTGACCGGGAAATCAGTCTGTTCGACAGGCTCAGTCTTTTTTTCATCAAACAAGTCTACGGCTGGCTGAGTCCCCGAAGATTTGGCGGCCGTCCCAGAGGGTTTCCTGAGAAACGCCGAATCATGCCCTCCTGCAATCCGGGAGGATTCGACATTAAACTCTCCATAAAGTTTTCGTTTAATTTCAGATTCCGTCAGCGTAGAAGTGTGGCTGCTTTTTCCGTCTTTTTTTCGGTCAAAGATGCCCATATGAAGGGTTACCCTTTTTGCGGATGTAAATTGAGAGAGAATTTTAAAAGTTCAATGGGACCTAACGCAATATGCGCCCGCTGTACAAAACCGTTTTTCATGCAAAGCTGGATCGCACCCGACATCTTGGAAGTTGTTTTGAAGACCATTTCGCCGTAACCCGCCTCCCGACAAAAATGAATGGCATGTTCGATGAGCTTCTTCCCGATTTTCAGATTGCGATGAGTCGGGGCAACAAACAGACGCCTGAGCAACGCGATACGGTCGTCTTCCTTTTTGATCGCAACCGTCCCCACCACCTTGCTGTGGTCATTGACGGCAACAAAAAAGGCATCCCCGATTTCTCCGTAGGCCGTTGAAATCCGCTCGACATCTTCCATCGGATACGCGTTCGCGACTTCCTGAAACTCTTTACTCATGACGTTAGTAATGAGTTCCAACACAGCCTTTTCATCTTCTTTTGTGCAACGTCGTATGGTCACCATAGGTTTTACCGGCTTTATCCTTTATTTTTTCGCTGCGCCCTTGGCTGGCGTGGCAGTAGCTGCTGCGGCGGGAGCGGCGGCGGCCCCTTCGGCACCTTCTTTAACTTCTTTGACTTTTTTCACTTTAATCTTCATCGACTTCACTTTGGGAAGATTATAAATGGACTCACGGTCCTTCCACTTTCCACCCTCCTGAAGCTTTTTGACACGCTCAAAACGTTTGTAGACATTGCGATGTTTCACACCGACCGAATCGTAACGAAGACTAGGATGCTGAGACATACTTAAACAAGCTCCTTTAATAGTGATTGAGAATTCCGGGAAAGCGTTTCGCTCTCAGGAGTGCGTATTATACTGAGGCGTCAGACAAATGGCTAGCCTGTTTTTCTCATAAATTTAGATTTTATGAACCGGAAGAACCATCGGGAGTGGATGCTAACCAAACTTGACACGAGCAGTTACATCGAAGCATAAAAACAGTGCCACCGCCACAATCAGATTCCTGGAAATTTCTGCTATTCCCCAAAAATCCAGGAACCTGTTTTTACATCAGAAGTACAACGTCAAGCGGGCATGTTGCGAACGTAGGCATCGCTCGCGATAATGTTCTGGGATCGTAATTGCCGCAAATGCTGGTCGGCTTCTTTTTTTGAGGAAAAACCAGAAAGACAAACCTGCATGTACTTGCCGCTCGGGACAATAAACGCCTTCTCCCCTTTTTGGGTAAGCTTTTTCACTTCCTTCTCGGCCGCCGAACGCGTCAGGTAGATCACATGCTGAATGGTGTATTTACCATCCGGCCGGGTGGACAGGATCGAACGATCTTCCGAAGCGGAAGTTGCGGTAACGGCTGAAGGAGCCGGTTGAGGCACGGTCGCCACCACAGCGGTTTCAACTAATTCCGCCTGCGGTTCCTCATAAAGAATAAGATTCTTGGAAATGGAGGGAAGAGATTGATCGACCGGTTTGGGGTTAACAGCCTTAATCACCTGATCATGCTGAATCGAGCGTTTTCCCTTCTCAAACCCCAACGAAAAAACGACAGCATAAAAAACCATCAATACTAAAACAATTCCGATCGTCTGATCCAGCCGCAGTGACAAAAAAGTCCGTTCAAGCAGATGCTGTTTAGCTCCGAGCGTTTCTGATTCGGTACCAGTCTGGGGCTGTGAATTGATATCAAATAATTCCGTTTGCATAAAAGAAATCCTCCGCGGAGGATTTAACGGCAAACAGGCACCAAGACTTAATGAGATTTTGGAAAAATAATGGGACCCTGTTTGAACAGGGGATCAAAAGAGGCCGCCCTGCGATCCGGCTCACTTGACAAGCCTGATTCTCTTCGGCGGCCACCAGATCACTGAAGCTTTGCCAATCACATCCTTGCGGGGTACGAATCCCCACTGACGGCTGTCCGCCGAATGCGCGGAATTATCCCCCAACGCGAAATAATGACCGTCCGGAACCTTGATAATATGTCCCGACGCACCATATTCCCAGTCTTCAACATTATAGTAATGGTTTTTACTAAAAGGCGGCCGGGTCATTGGTTTTCCATCCACCAGGACAACTCCGTCACGGATTTCAA
>CAYULU010000026.1:0-24276 GCA_964445745.1 uncultured bacterium
CCCAGCCACCCAAGATGGATCTGCAAATGTTTGGAAGCAACCGCTGAAAATTTTTCAAAAACCGTGCTGTCCGCCGGTGGGTTTGCTTTTGCATGAAGCAGAACAAAGCATTCTAGGTGAGGATTAAGGGCTAATCCCGTCTTAATCATTTTATAACCTTCTGTCAGAGATTCTGGCGTGGGCTTCAGGAGCAAAACCCATTGATCCAAAAGTTCCATTACCTTCGGAAGATGCAAGAGGCTCCGATACTCGAAATCCATAAAAATACTCCGGCTTCCAAAACAAGATTCCGGCCCTTGCAATCCTCGGTCAAGAATTTCCTTGAGCTCATCCCAAAAAAGAGAATGCCGTTTAATGTTTTGACCGAAAGGTTCTATTTTTTTGGCATCCGAACGCCAGGCACAGCGATTCGCCGTTCGAGACAAAACCGAAACAAGCGAGCAGGGTTTTTCAGAAGAGGCAAGTTGAGAAGCAAAGTAAGTGTTCAAAAGCAGGGAATCGTCATCATCATGGGGACTTGAAATGCTGAGGACCTGAATATCGGGGATTTCCTTAACCTCCAGACGTCCCGGAGCCTCAAAAATCGGAGAAACATCTTTTAATCCGCGTACCAGTTTTTTTGAGTGTTCCATTAAGCAAACTCCGCATAAGAATCAAGGCCGCCATAAGCATTCTCTTTTTGGGTTGGTTGACTCGGATCAACCTGCCATTCTCCATCCACAATAAACTTATAGCGGAATGCTTTTTCTCCCACCCGGATAACCTTCTGCCAAAGCCCATCGTCATTCCTCCGGACAAGCGCTTCGGGGATCCAATGGTTGAAATCTCCCGCTACCTCAACAGAAGATGCCGTTTTACTTTGAAACTGGAACAAGATTCCATCCGGCATAAGTTTGGGGCCAAAACGGTTTTTGTAAACATTGTCCCAGCCAAGCGTTTCGCTCGGAAGCTTACGATCCCAGTCACGCTCAAGATACTCCACCGCAAGATTCAAATAGTCCTGAAATGCCGGAGACCCCGGAGCATACTGCGCAATGCTCTGCCCAGCCGCAGCGGCTTCCTTCAGCATAACATTCTCATGAATGATGGTACGGAAAAGCTGTTCTTTGAAATGAGCCCGGACATCATCATGGATCTCTTGTGAAAAACTCAGGAGCGAATTAAAGTTGGTCAGTAGTGCATGGACCGTCAGAGGAGTCTGTCGAGTCCGGTCCAGATTTTGCACTGTTTCAGAAATCTTGCCAAGCCCATGAAGCGAAAAAAACGATGGCTCAACTGGGATGATCACTTCATCCGCAACATTCAAGGCATTCCAGGTAAGAATCCCAAGGTTGGGCGGACAATCCAGGATCACAAAATCATACCCGCGACATTGCTCCTCCATCCTGGCAAAAAGATCTTTGAGCAGTAGATGATGGTTGGGCATGAAATTAGCTTCCTCTTCGAGCGCATTAAGAGAAGCCTGGGAAGGCATGATATCAAAATCAGGATAGAGTGTTCGAATGACCTGTGTAAATGAAGTTGGGATGGCTTGAATGGGGCTCAACAATTCATAAACTGTTGGCGTTCCCTTCAAGGTCTTGATCCCAAGGCCACAGGTTGAATGTCCCTGGGGATCAAGATCTACGAGCAACACTCTCTTTTGTAAAAAATGCAGACACGCCGAGAAATTGATGCTTGTAGTCGTCTTGCCACATCCCCCTTTTTGGTTCGCAATCGCGATAACTCTCAAGGGTGGATTCTCCTTATCAGTACACTAAAATGATGTTTATTTAACGGCTTTACTTTTTAAAGCTTGATAGATTTGATTCGTCTTGAGGGTGACCCGCTCACCCAACCAAGAAAAACAACCGGTGGGGCATACAGCCGTGAGAAGGTTTATGCAGAGGAACAACCAAAAGTTTTAAAACAAATAAGTCGCGCAAAGCGACGGCACGTCAGCGTTTCTCGAAAATCAGAAGCCGTTCAATCGGGACAACCCCTTTGATGTTTTTGAGAAGATCAGTCACGACCGCATAAGATTGGCGTTTTTGTTGCAGAGTGAAAAAAGCCTTTTCGATGGAAATCGTCTCCGGAATAAAAATGGGAGCTCTTAGAAAATCGTGCAACCCTTGGGCGCTCTCCCCCTTCCGGATCAGATCAAAAACGTAGATCATTCCAACCACGATAGAAGGTATCTCTTCATACACAAGCATCATCCGGGACCGGCTCTTGCGAGCCAGCTCTTTAACGTCACTCACACTGCTATGAAGATCCACCATGGGGATCTGCTCCACAGGGATCATCACTGATTGAACCTGAATTCTTTCAAAATCCAATATCGTGTGAATCAACTTCTGCTCCTGTTCACCCACCACCCCTTGCCGAGCGCTTTCTTCAATCAGGGAGCGAAATTCCTCTTCATTGACAAATAAATCTTCTTTTTGACGGTTACTAAACGAAGGCCAAAGAAACCGAATGGAACCAAAAAGGAGAAAAACGGGAAAAGAAAAAAGTTTCATGAAAAGCTGAAGCCAAAACACCTGCTTCATAAGAAATGGCGCCGCTCGCATCCGGGCATAGTCCTTGGGCACCATTTCACAAAAAACAATCAGCACCGGCGCCAAGATCGCCGTCACAACCCACTCATTCTGAACCTGGCAGTAACGTTCTAAAAAATAAGCCAAAATGGATGTAGCGGTAATATTAACGATGTTGTTCCCCGTCAAAATGGAGGCAAGAAAATTTTGACTATTTTTCTGGAGATGCATCACTCGTTGGGCCCGAAGATCGTTGTTTTCCGCTAATTCGCGAACCTTCAGTTTATTCGAAGACACAAAAGCCATTTCGGAGGCAGAAAAAAAAGAAGACAACGCTAGTGAAAGTAAAAAGAGTATCCCGAGCATGATCATAAGCGTTTCCTCACAAGAACATGCTGAATTCTCTGCCGGATCATCGATTGAACGGTAAACTCAAAATCTTCCGTTTCATATTTGGCACTTCGCACCGGAACCTCTCCCATTTTTTCCAGAAGGTACCCCCCTAAAGTTGTGGATTCTTCAGATTCGAGATTGGAGAGAAAATAGGCGTTAAAATCCTGGAGAGAAATTTTTCCTTCAACTACATGGGTCCCTGCTCCTAACTGACGTACCGGATTCTCAATACTCGCATACTCGTCATAAAACTCTCCAAAGATCTCTTCGAGCACATCTTCCTGTGTCACAATCCCTGCCGTTCCACCATATTCATCGACACAGACGGCAAATCGCTCGTCCTGCGTCCTGAAAGTCTCAAGAAGGTCGTCAATGCGCTTGCTTTCGGGGACAAAAAGAACTTTCTTCAAAATATCCTTCACTTGCGGCCTCGGCTCAGCCAACAAGTATTCCAGGCCTGTAACAACTCCAAGAATATTATCTAGGGATTCCTGAAAAACAGGCATATGACGATAATGATTGCTTTTGATCGTCATAGCATGTGTTTCCTCACTGTCTTCAATGTCCAGACCGATAACGTCGGTCCTGGGAGTCATAATATCTTTCACCGGTCGCTCACCGAGGTCGAGAAGCTTTTGAATCATAAAACGCTCCTGCCTCCTAAATACGCCTTCCTCTTCCCCGATCTTCACTAACACCTTCAATTCATTTTCGGAAATCAGATCCGACTGTTCAACCTTTTCCCTTACAAGCATTGAAACAATTTTTTCTGTGATAAAACGCATCAAAAGCCGGAGAGGAGTAAAAACATAAGCAAAAAAACGGAGCGGAACTGCCGAAATCAAAGAAATCCTAATCTTATTTCTGACCGCAATAATTTTGGGGATGGCTTCACAGACAACGATAAAGAGCACCGTAAAAAAGACCATCGCCAAGCCCAGCTTTTCTTCGCCCAGATATTCCACCGCCAGAAGTGTCGCCATCGCCGCCGCCGATGTATTGACAATGAGGTTCCCGATCAGAATAGTTCCGAGAGTTCGACGGGGTTTTTCGAGAAGCTCTAAGACCCATGCG
Source organism: uncultured bacterium (assembly GCA_964445745.1). Lineage (GTDB taxonomy): Bacteria > Omnitrophota > Omnitrophia > Omnitrophales > Aquincolibacteriaceae > UBA1443. The sequence continues at coordinate 3,987 of CAYULU010000026.1, forward strand.
GAGGCGCGAGGAAACCGTTCCTTGAGTTTCCTGCGATCTAATTTGGAAAGTGAAAAAAGCGCCGTTTCTGTCGAAGAAAAAAAACCCGACAAAATAAAAAGCAATCCCAAAACACTGAGATTGAGAGCCGTGTTCATACCCGGCCTCTATAAAGTCTGTGACGTTTAATATAACGAATGACGCAAAGCGGGAGGTCGGTCACAGATTTTGGGTCCTTGGCGATTGTTTCACGAATCATCGATGACGCGGCGTAATAGAGCGGCATACGGATTTGGAAAACATCAAGCCCATCCTGTTTTGGGATACGATATCCTGGACGACTCGCCACAAGAAACTGGACTTCTCGTTTAATTTCATCCGCTTTTCGCCAATGTTTCATATTTTTGTAGGAATCCTGCCCCAAAATAAGGTAGAACTGTGCCTCGGGATATCTTTTTTTAAAAATTTTTATGGTATCAATGGTAAAGGATAACCCACGGCGATTCACTTCGATATTCGACACCTTCAACTTCGTGTATCTCCTTAAGGCCAACCTTACCATGGCGAGCCGATGTTGAACGGAGGCGATGGGCTTATCTTTTTTTTTGTGCGGGGGGCGGGCCGAAAGAACAAAAAGAACTCTATCAAGACGGAACTGTTTCAGTGCATGCATTCCCACGGCGACATGTCCTTTATGAATAGGATCGAACGTGCCTCCGAGGATACCAATTTTCATGCTTATGACCGTCTAAATACGGATCTGTCCATTTCCGTCCACGATATACTTGTAAGAGGTAAGCCCCTCCAGCCCCATGGGGCCGCGGGCATGTATTTTGTCAGTCGAAATGCCAATCTCCGCTCCAAAACCGTATTCATGGCCGTCCGAAAACCGGGTCGAAGCATTCACCATGACCGAAGAGGAGTCAACCTTCGACTTGAAGCCATTTGCTGTTTTTCTATCATCGGTCACAATCGCATCAGTGTGATGCGACCCGTACGTTTCAATGTGTTGAATCGCTTCTTCCAGGCTCTTAACGACCTTGACTGCAAGCACCTTGTCGAGAAATTCATGCCCGTAATCCGTCGGCTTCGCGCGCACGGCACAGGGCAAAATCCGGCAGGTTTCAACATCTCCGAGGATTTCACACCCCCCCTCGTTCAGGATCTTGCCCACTTGACCGAGAAACCGGGCAGCAATTGACTTATGCACCAGCAAAGTCTCCATCGCATTACAGACCCCCGGCCGCTGCAATTTCGAGTTAACGGTAATCGCAACCGCCTTTTTGAGATCAGCATTCCGATCAACATAAACATGGCAAACTCCTTGATAATGTTTCACCACAGGAATTCGGGACCGCTCTACCACCCGTCGAATCAGCTTTTCCCCTCCGCGGGGAATCACAAGGTCAATACGTTCTTCCTGTAACAATAGGAAATCGACGGCATCATAATCAGTGGTTTCAACAAGATTGACGGCATCCATGGGCAGTTTGAATTGGCGGAGAGACTCTTGAAAAATCCTTAAAAAAATCTTGTTGGAATTCATGGCCTCGCGACCGCCGCGAAGAATCACCGCATTAGAACTTTTAAGGCACAAAGCGGCACACTCCACAGTGACATTCGGGCGTGATTCATAGATGATAAAAATGACCCCAAGAGGCACGGATACTTTCTGGAGTCTCAATCCGTTCGGTCTGCTCCACCGGGACAATACCTTCCCGATCGGATCCTTAAGGTTCGCCACCCCCCGAACTCCTTCTTCCATAGCTAATAGTCTCGTTTCATTCAAGGAAAGCCGATCAATCATCGCTGCCGAAAGACCCGCTAAACGGGCACGTTTGACATCCTTCAGATTTTCAGAAAGAATCATCCTAAGATTTGCCCGAATCCGTTTGGCAACGTCAAAAAGAAGTTTTTTCTTAAGGTCCCCTGTCCAGAGCATTGATTCACGGGACGCTTGCCGAGCGCGTGAAACCGTACGGTCTAGTTTGTGAAACCATGACTTCCGAGCAAAGGGATTCATCGGGCACTCCAGAGAACCATGTCGTTTCGATGAATCACTTCAGCAGAAGTTTTTCGGCCAAGTAACGGTTCTATTTGGGAAGTCTTTTGCCCCGCAATCAAGGCAAGATCTTTACGGTTATACCGGATCACCCCACGTCCAAAAACTTTTCCTTCCGAGGTTGCCAGTTCCACAACTTGACCGACTTCAAAGTAACCTTCCATCTTGATAATGCCTCCCGGCAACAGGCTTTTGTGTCCTTCAGCAAGCGCACGAAACGCACCGGCATCCACGGTTACTTTGCCTTGCCGCTGGGCCGAAAACGCAATCCACTTGTGTCGTTGGTCTTTTTTCTCACGAGAAGGCGCAAAAAAAGTCCCGACATCTTTTCCCTCGAGGATCGAACGAAGAATTCCTGGTTGATGCCCGTTGACAATCATAAACGGAATCCCCAGTCGCATCGCAAGACGTGCTGCGGCAAGCTTGGCACGCATCCCACCCACCGTCTCTTCCCGTTTTTTGTCTGACAAATGCGCAAGTAGTTTAGTATCAATTTCATCTTCCGACGTTACCTCCCGGACCCGCGTCCCGTCCTTCAGCAGAAACCCTTCCGCATCAGAAAGGTTGATGAGAAGATCCGCGTCTACCAGGTGAGCCACATGTACCGAAAGAATATCGTTATCTCCAAACGCAATTTCTTCTACAGCAACCGTATCATTTTCGTTCACAACCGGGAGGATGTTCAGTTCCATCAGCTTACGCATGGCATTTCGCGCACAAAGAAATCGTTTCCGATTTTCGAGACCATCCCTCGTTAAAAGCACTTGAGCTGTGTGAATATTCTTTTTCTCAAAAAAACTTTCATAAGCATGAATTAATTTACCCTGTCCTGTGGCCGCACACGCTTGGAGGGCATCCATATCTGTGGGTCTTTTTTTAAGACCACAGGATTTCATGCCAAGAGCAATCGCACCCGAACTAACAATGACCGGCTGTTTTTTTATACTAATCAGATCAAAAATCTCGTTACAAACCCGGCTGTGTTCCTTGGCCGAGAAGCTTTCGAGTTTGGTTTTAAGGATGCTTGTGCCAATTTTGATAACAATCCTTGACGCGCTAGAAAGACGGCTCTTCATTTCAGTCATGCCCCGCTTGCTCTTTGATAAAATCGACAAGAGATTTTATCCCTTCCCCGGTCTTGACCGAGATTAAAAAATAAAGCTGTTCAAGTTTTTCCATTTCTTCCTGGATCTTACCTGGGTCGTCCGCAAGATCAATCTTATTGACCACAATAACATTAGGAATCTGTTTGAACGCCGGATTGTGTTCCCACACAAGCTTTCGCAAAACATGATACCCCTCGGTTAAAGAAGGCGCAAATGAGTTGGTCACATCTAGCATATAAAGAACAAGCTTCCCACGAGTTAAATGCTTCAGAAACTGTGTCCCCAGCCCCCGACCCTGTGTCGATCCCTCAAAAACTGACGGAAGCTCACACAAATTGATCTGGCTGTAGTCATCACATTCGTGAACACCCAGCACCGGAGTCGTCGTTGAAAAAGGATAATCCTTCCCCTCCACGTGAGCCTTGGTCAAATGATGCATGAGAGCAGATTTTCCGGCATTAGGAAGCCCTACCAAAAATACATCTGCAGGAATTAAAAATTCCAGATCGATCTCGAGCTTTTCACCCTCTTTACCAGAAGTCGCTTTTTTATCTCCAATGTTGCCGGATCCACCATGCCCACCGCGAGCAACCACGACTTCATCTTGATCCAGGGTCAGATCGCGAATCGCAAGGTGGTTTTCCCTATTATAAATTGAGGTTCCGACAGGAACGAGAATCACGAGATCCTCGCCACAAGCCCCTCGCTTGTTATTAGGCCCGCCGTGAGCGCCCGCGGGTGCCATGAGATGTTGTTTGAGTTTAAGCCGATCCAACCCCGGAGCATTATGGGACGCCCGGAAAATGACGCTCCCACCATCGCCACCATCCGCACCATTCGGGACAATTTTTCGGTCAATTCGGTGAAAATAGCTTTCGCAACCATGTCCACCGTGCCCACCCTGGACGGTCAAATGAATTTTATCAATCAACATAAAACTCCTTAAAAAGAAAAAGGCCAAAAAGCGCACTAGCGCTTTTTAGCCTTGGTCATGAAAGATGATGATACTTAGCTGGGAATAATATGGACTGTTTTATTGGATTTAAATTCCACTATCCCATCACGCATCGCGAACAAGGTGTGATCGTTTCCAATGCCCACGAACTGCCCTGGATGAAACCGGGTTCCACGTTGCCGGATAATAATACTGCCCGCACGAACCTTTTGTCCGCCAAAAACCTTGACGCCTAGCCGCTGGGATTGCGAATCCCGCCCGTTAGTACTGCTTCCTTGACTTTTTGTATGTGCCATAGTGTCCTCTAAAAATAATTAGAATCAAACCTTGATATCTTTGACGAGCAATCGAAGGAGATCTTGACGATGCCCGTGCTTGCGACGGGACGCCTTTCGGCGCCGCATACGGTAATGAATAACTTTAGGCGCACGTATCTCGCCAAGGTTCTTACAAATAATTTGAGCCCCCTTCACCACGGGCGCCCCCACCGATACCGTACTACCATCTGTATAAAAAAGGACACGATCAAGCACAATCTCGCTTTGTCCTTCGGTCCCCTCTAACAACTCCACTTCCAGTATTGACTTAGGTTCAACCCAGTATTGCTTTGAACCCGTTTCCACGATTGCGTACACAGACATAAATAACTCCTTTTGACTTAAAGAGAAGCGGTATTCTATGGAAATAGAACTAGCGTGTCAACAAAATTAAAAAAATCACAACTTATTTAACCATAACAAGTTGCAAGAGCTATGGCACGAGTCATTAATCTACTTTGGTTCGCCAGAAAGTTCGTGCCTCAAAGAATGATCTGACACCGAGGGTGCATCGGCCCAGTCATTAAGTGCAGGATCAAACGGCATGTACTTTATTTTGTAACGGCCGTCTTCAAGAAATTCGATTTTTTGAAGATCTTCTGAATAGTAAATAAGGAACGAAAGAATCGACATCTCCTCCTGAGAAAACTTCCCAATCCTTTCGGGAGTTCCAAAATCAAGATTAAAATCCGCTCCATACCATTTGAATATACGAGAGAGCTTGATTGTTTTCTTGCCCGGCATAATTTCAACCCGGGCCGGATCGTTTAAAAATTCGCGGGTTGCAAGAAAAAGTTTCCCTTCAACATTGGCATCCGTAAAAGGATCACGATCCAGCCGAGGACACCCTCGCGCACCACATGAAAGGGCAAGGTGTATTTTTTCATCACGATAAGTCTGCATCAGAATTTGATTTCTGATCTGATTCAAACTGTACTGTTCTTCCCCGACGTGAATCACAGTGATGTCCCATGCGCTTGAAATCTGGTTAAGACTGTGTACCGGGTAATGATCCACCACAATCTTGATCACACCGGCATGATAAGCATTCATCCAGAACGCCATCGCCTTTTCACGTGGCCAGAGCGTTTTAACATCCACAGGGTTCTGCTCCGAAATGATGGCCAGATAATCATTTAAAAGAGCAGGATTGCGCTTGACCGCAGCATAATTGACATCACCCTTTTCATTCACAAATTGATGAAGGAACGACCGCCAAATAGCATGATCATCAAGAACATCCTCGGCCGCCCTGGCAGAAAACGCCTGAAAGCAAAAAATAAAAAACAGGAGAAGTATCGTGGTTCGTTTCATGGGAATCATCAGAATCGTATGCCGTGTCTCTTCAGAAATTCCTGATCGTCGGCATTCAATTCATACTGAAGCTCTCCGTGCTGCCAACGATCCTGAGAAAGGGTGTCTTCAAACATTTCTTCAAGCTCGTCAAACTCCTCCGGTGTCAGGGGAGCAAGATTGAGAAAAAAAATATTAATCTCAGGAGAGCTTTTGGCTTTTTTCATGTGTTTGGCAAGATCTTCGATCTTTCCGAGGTTCGGGTACTGTATCATTATTTTCTTTAAAAGCTGCAAAAGCTGGTTCATATGATTCTCAAACTCACGTTCGGAACTCATAAAAAATCTCCTTTAAAACGGCCTTATTCTTGGTCTTCAAGATAAGCCTGAAGGGCTAACGCAGCACCACAACCTTCTCCGGCTGCTGCCACAAGCTGATGCACCGATCCCTGGCGAATTTCACCTGCTGAAAATATTCCTGGAACGGATGTCCGGTAATCCCCGTCCGAGATCACATAACCTTTTTCATCCATTTCGACAAGCCCCTTAACAATCCCGGAGTTGGGCGCATGCCCAATAAAAACAAAAACACCATCTGCAGGCATCGCTTGTATCTCCTGCGTCTTCACATTGTGGAGCAAAACCGATTCCACTTTTGAATTCCCCTGAATTTTATCAATAACCGTATCCCAAATAAAGCGTATCTTGGAATTTTTTTTTGCTCGCTCCTGAAGAATGGGACTTCCGCGAAGTTGATCGCGTCGGTGAACAATAGAGACTTGACTGGCAAACTTCGTCAGAAAAATACCTTCCTGTAAAGCCGAATCTCCGCCTCCTACCACCATCACGTCTTTCCCTTTAAAAAAGGCTCCGTCGCACGTGGCGCAGTAGGAAACCCCTCGGCCGATAAACTCCTTTTCGCCGGGTACACCAAGCATTCGGAATGATGCCCCCATGGCAAGGATGACTGCTTTCGTTTGATAATGATTTTCTGACGTTTCTATCAAAAAAGACTTTTCCTGAGGAACAATATTTTTTACGTCTTCATAATTAATTTGAGCGCTGTATTTTACGGCCTGGGCCTCCATTCGTTGCGCAATATCAGCCCCCATAATCCCGTCAGGGAATCCCGGATAATTTTCAACGCCCTCGGTAGAAGCAATCTGTCCGCCCGGCATCAGCTTTTCAAGTACAAGTGTAGAGAGATTCGCTCGCGCCGTATAAATCGCTGCGGTGAGACCCGCTCCACCCGCCCCAACAATCACAGTATCAAACAAAGAAGTATTCATCGATTTCAAACCTCAGCAACGCTCGCCGCGTCCAGGACGTTTTGTTCTGCAAAAATCGGGACTCCACAACGCAATGCCATCGCGACACTGTCTGAAGGCCTGGCGTCCATAATGACCCGATTCCCGTCTTCCTTGAGGATAAATAATTTGGCATGAAAAGTATTTTTTTCAATTTTGTCGATGACCACCTTTTCGAGACGAGCGCCCAGTCCTTCCAGGATATTAATGAGAAGATCATGCGTCATGGGCCGAGGGGGTTTGACACCGCTAAGATTGAGCTTAATCGAATTGATTTCAGAAATTCCGATCACAAGCGGTAAGTATCGTGTCTCGTCCTGGACCTTAAAAACCAGCAATTGCTCGTGCCGATTTTCATCCACCTTGATCTTGCTTAAAGCAAGTTCAATCATGGGACGTCTCGGGCAACGTACGAGGCAAGAAAAATTCAGTCGAAGGATCCTGACTACGCGGGGCAGAACCGCGGCTTTCCCTTTTGATGCGTTCCGCAAGATGTCTTTGGGCTTGTTTAATTTCAACGACCTCCCGCTCAAGAGTACCTTGCTCATGGAGAAGTTTTCTAAGTTCCTCTTCCCGATGCCGGATTTCACTCTCTAGCTTTTCTTGCTGTTTAACAAGGCTTTTTAACTGTGTTTCTTTCATGCTGTGAGACTCTGAAAGTTCCCTCTTTCGCTGAATCAGTTCGCGATGCTCCAGTTGCTGTTGCAAATCCTTGACCTGGGCACGAGCTTTTTCGAGCTCATGCTCTCGGGATTCAAGCTGAGCTAAACGAAGTTGCCAGGATTTGATCTGTCCCTCAAAAGCCTCACGCATTCTCCCCATCTCTGATTCCAGCTCGGACGACTTGATTTCCCACCGTTTCGTCTGATGAGTTTGCGCCTCAACCTCTTTGAGCAACCTTTGCTCGCTGGACTGAATGATCTTTTTCCCTTCCTCCATGGTGTTCAGCTTATCGTTAATCTCAGCCACCATCTTCTTTTGCATTTCCACCTCGCGAGACAAGGCCGCCGCCCGTTCTTTCCATTCTTTCTCACTCTGTTCCTTTTCATCCTTGGCGATCAAAAGATCATTCTTGGACGCGTGAAAACTTTTCTGAATCGCCTGTTTTTCTTCCATTAATTCGCGATTCGCAATTTCACGTTCCTCAATTCGTTTCATAAGCTCTTCGGATTTTTTTTCATTCGTCACGAGTTTTTCCTCAAAATATTGCCTCGTCTGACGGAACTCCTCCCGAAGCATCTCATACTTCTCTTCGGAGTGGTTCAAGAGAGTCTGCATCTCTTGAGTTTCCCGCTCTTTTTGTTTTTTTTCATTCTGGATGTTTTCCAGCGTTTTTTCTTTTAAGTGAAGTTCCGATTGGATTTTCTCAAGGGCCCGGTGGATTTGATTAAGATTATCACGAAGCCCGACATTTTCTTTCAAGAGACGTTCGCGTTCCTCTTCGAGCATATCGCGAAAATGACGCTGAGCATGGCTCGCCTCCCCGCTAGACGCCGTTTCTTTTTCAGAAAAACCATTTTCCGTCTGAACCCAAGAACGGATCTCCTGAATCGCCTCATCTTCCGCCAATTTTTCCTCTTCAATCCGTGGGAGACTTTTCGAATCCATATCTTTGAGAAAAGTCAGACTGGGCGGAGTCGGCCAAACCGTCCGGTAACAGCGGCGTTTTAAAGCTCCGTCATTGCTGACAATCAGATCCGAAACGGCAGCGTCAAAATACTGTTTGACTTGAATCGCGGTCGAATAGTTTAGATTATCAAGAAGAATGATCGGAGTGTTCGCTACTAAATCAATAGCCTCGTCTGCAGGGATACGAAATGCTTTCGCAATCTCACGCGCAATCTTGCTCCGTTCCAACTCACTTTTCAGCGGATTAAGAACAATAAACCAGTTTTGTCCGGTTAGTTGCGGCTTACGATTAAGCATGGTAAAGTTTTTACCCTTTAAAAAAGTTGATGGTCACATCAGCCTAGAGTGTTATCTTGGTCGCGATTTCATGAATTACCGGTATCTCCCATTTTTCTCCCATTAAGACTTTGACAATACCAATGAGCGAAAAAATGCCAAATACCACCAGCGCTAACTGCGCGATAAGATCGCCGATTATCGGGATCACTGAGAGAATGGCCGCCGCAAGCTCCAAAATAAAAAGGACTAGTCCCTGCTTTCCATGAAATTCCGCAAAGGGATTCGCCTTTTTCAGAGCAAGAGGAACAAAACAAAGAAAGCTGACATACCCGATGGCCGCAAAAAATTTCGCGTCTTGAATCTCCGGATCTTTGGCCGGGTTCTGCGAATTACTTATTGTCATAAATTCTCCTTAAGGATCAAAAAGTTTGTTTATTATAGGGATCTTCAGCAAGAAGCGTCAATGCCAAACATCCTTTGAACCCGACCTCATAGAGCCAGCAAAATGGAAGTCCACTCCCAGGTGCTGGATTTTGAGTTTCGCAATCACTTCCGCAACCGTCTTGGCATCCTTTCCCCTAAGTGAACCTCCCAAAATAAACAATGAACAGCCCTGACGTATCATACTTTTTAGTTTCTGATAAATCTGATCGAAAATAACCGTTTCAAACTCTCCATCAAACCGTTTTCTCGCCTGGGTGCAAGACAAAAGAAAAAAGGTCGGTTTTTTCATCGCTGACTAAACGGCAATAGTTACTTTTTTTTCCTGGCAAACCCTTGGGAGAGTACGCTCCATCGGAATAAAAAATGTCCCGACTTCCGTCACGCCGACCAGTATCCGCCTCAACATAAACAAAGTCCCTTTGCCAAATCCCGTGAACGATCCGGCCAGAGCCCCTTGATCCTTGATGTCATCCGTCATGGTACAAGGAATTTCCGCAAGACTGGTCACCACATTTTCAAGGCCTCGCCCCAACTTGGTTCCGATACCGTAGAAATAATCTCCCGCTGTTTCCTGCGCGAAAGAAACGGGAACACACAAAAGCATTCCCGCCAGGAACAAACCCGGCATTCTTGAAAAACACATTTTTTATCCTTTCCGGAGCAGACGCCATGGCCGATGTTTCAGATCGTCGGTCATGTCCCGAAGGTTGGCGGTAATCTGGTTGATGTTGGTGATACTTTTTGAAATTTCTTCTTCATGACCTTCCAAAATCGAATTGGTATTCTCAACCAACGGATTCAAGCTCTTCACCATCACATCCATCTGATCCGCCAGTCGGTTCATTTTACCGATCATCACATGCATAGCGATCGGGTCATGTCCCTCGATCACATTCCCCTTTTCCAACGCCTTGGCATCGGGAGAGCCGGGAGATATTTCAACAAACTTCTCGCCCATCATCCCGAGGGTATCGATATAAGCCTGGCTATCAGCCCGAACATAGGCCTCCGGAGAAACCTTGACCGTGACAAGAATAGGCCTGGGATCACCACGAACAATCTCGATTTTAGAGACTTTTCCGACTTCGCGCCCGGCGTAATAAACAGGCGCACTGTCTTCCAGTCCGTTCAGATAACCGAAACGAACCTTCCATTCATCAGAACCGCCTTTAAGGAATCCGCCAACCACAAATGTCATGACCAGCAAAATCAAAATTGAGAGAAGTACGAAAAAACCAGACCGGATTTCCGCAGATGAATACCTCGATGAAGAATCCATATTTCCTCCTTTAAATTACGTATCGAGCAACCCTTTTAGATAGGCTTCGCTTGTTTGTTTGAACGGGATCGCGCCCTCGGATTCCCCTTGAATAAACTGCTGGACGTAAGCATTTTGAGAATTTTGAATTTCTTCCGTGGTTCCAACCTGGATTACTTTCCCCTTCTGGAGAATCACGATCTGGTCGGCGATCCGAAAAGCGCTTTTCATCTCATGCGTTACTACCACCGAAGTGATGCTAAGTTTCTTGGAAAGGTCAAGGATCAAGCGATCGATCATGCTTGCCGTAATCGGATCCAGTCCCGCGCCGGGCTCATCGTAAAACACAATCTTGGGGTCAAGTGCAATGGCGCGCGCAAGCGCCACCCTCTTTTTCATACCCCCGGAAATTTCGTGGGGCATAAAATTCTCAAAACCTGTCAGCCCGACAAGCTCCAGCTTTACCCGCACGATAATCTTGATGATCTCGGGAGATAGGTCCGTATGCTCCTTGAGAGGGACCGCCACGTTTTCCCCAACCGTCATCGAGTTAAAAAGGGCAGACCCCTGAAAAAGCATACCGAATTTTTTGCGAACTTCATTCATTCCCTTTTCATCAAGTCCCGCAATATTCCTGTCATCCACCCAGACCTCTCCGGAAGTCGGTTGATGCAACCCGATCAGATGCCGGAGGAGCGTACTTTTGCCGCAACCGGATCCTCCCATAATGACCGTAATCTTCCCTTCAGGAATTGCAATATCAATCCCATCCAAAACCGCACGATCACCAAATCGCTTCACCAGATTTTTAATTTTAATCACAGGATCGGCCACTTTAACCTCTCGAATCAAGTCGGTAGGGCGTAATAAATAACCGCCGTTGCCAGACAGTCGACCACAATAATAAGGACAATGGAAATGACCACGGCTTGCGTTGTCGCCTTCCCAACGGCATCCGCTCCCCCCGACACCGACAATCCCTGGTGGCAACTGACCAAGGCAATCAAGACACTAAAAATAAAACTTTTGGCGAGACCGGTATAAATATCTTTCAAAACCAACGCATCAATTGTTTTGCTGATATAAACCTGGGAGTTGATTCCCAACCCCGTAATCCCGATCAGGTACCCTCCTAACATTCCCATAATGTCCGCAATGACCGTAAGGCAAGGGAGCATGACGGCCAGAGCCAAAACGCGCGGCAATACAAGAAAACGAACCGGATTAATCGCCATGGTGGTAAGGGCATCCACCTCTTCTTGAACCATCATGGTACCCAATTCTGCAGCCATGCGTGCGCCAATACGCCCGCAGATCACAATCGCCGCAATCAGCGGGCCCAGTTCGCGGGCCATCGCAACGCCCACAAGGCTGCCAGTATACATAATCGCCCCAAAAGCCTTGAGTGAGTAAGCCGCTTGCAGCGCAAGAACCGTTCCGACCGACGCCCCCACCAGCGAAACAATCGCCGTTGAGTCAATTCCCATCAATACCATTTGCCGAAAAAACGCTTCGCGTGGGATGATTTTAGGATGGATAAATCCGGCAAGGAAATGACGTCCCACCAGAGAACCCAACGTCCATAACCTGGCGACACCCGCAAAAACAAAAAATGTCGACCGCCCAACCTTACCGCAGGTTTCTTTCATAAGAATAAATGCACCTTTCAGTTTTTTCCCGCGAACCGGTTCATCGCCTCATCTCGATCTGCCGCAATCTCAAAAATACTCTCCAGTTTTGCAATTTCAAAAACGCCTCGGACGGTCGGCGTCAAATCGGCCAAAATAAGCCGCCCATGATACCGTTTGGTTTTTTGAAAAGCCTCGACAAACGTGGCGATCCCGGAGCTGTCCATATACCCGACTTTTTTCAGATCGATCAGTATTTTGAGCGCCTGTTTGGATGCCAATTCTCCGAGTCTCGATCTAAGTTCAGGTGAGGAGTGAAAATCCAGTTCCCCTTCCAGCTCCACCACACTCACATCCCCTTGATTCGCCATTTGAATTTTCATAAATCACCTTTCACTTTTACTCCTGCGGTTTTCGTTTGATCATGCATAATCGGTTGCCTTCCAAAAAATTCTTATCGTAAATTAGCTCATCCATGATCGTACGGATCAAATGCACACCGAGACCTCCTGGTTTTTCCCGTGGGAGATCCGGCTTAGGAACCAGCGTTGGATCAAATTTTTTCCCATAATCCTCAATTACAATTTCGGTCTTTTCCTTTGAATCACGGAAGATCAGTCGAATCGGACCGCGAACTCCAGTATACGCATGACGAATCACATTGGTCAGCGCCTCATCGACAGAAAGCACGATTTCATCCATGGTTTTTTCGTTCCAACCAGCCTGCCTAAGCAAACTTCGCAGTTCCTTGCGTAAATCGGTCAAAATCTCAGCGTTTGCTTCCAGCTCAAAAACTTTCTCCAATTTTAAAAACCCTTTCGAAGAAGCATTTTTAAGATGTTTTTTGATGAACACCCTGAGATTTGCTTTCCCGGGAAGCAAGCCTTTAGATATCGGGCAACAATATCGATCTCAATATTCACTTCGGATCCCGGACGTTTAAGCCCCAGGGTTGTCACTTTAAGCGTATGAGGAATCACCGCGATTTCAAAAACGGAACCATGCACCTTTTGGACCGTAAGACTAATTCCATCGAGCGCGATGGATCCTTTGGGGGCCTGGAGCGCGATTATATCCTTCGGAGCCTGAACGAACAAGGTGGTATTCTTTCTCCGCCGCTCGATCTCAACGACTTTCCCCCGGCCATCAATATGCCCTGTCACAAAATGTCCGCCCAGACGGTCTCCTACTTTTAGCGATTTTTCGAGGTTGACGAGATCTCCATGCTTCAAACTTCCAAGCGTGGTCGCCTCCAGAGTTTCCCGCACAACATCCGCCTCAAAACCGGTTGCCTCACTGCGAACGACAGTCAGACAGGTACCGCTGACAGCAATACTATCTCCGACTTTCAATTTCCGGTCTTTGCGGGCAAATTTAAATCCAAACCGAACCTGTCCGCCACGATTTTCCTTTTGTTTCACAATCCCTTGATTTTCAATAATGCCAGTAAACATCCCATCACTCCTTTTTGCCTTTTTTTTCAATCTTGCCCTGAAAAATAAAATCTTGTCCCGATTTCGAAATTTTTTCCACAATAAACCCATACGCCTGATCCGGGCTCGCTACGCCCCATCCTTCGACTGACGTTTTTGCGTCCCGACCTCCAAAAATTTTAGGGGCCAGAATCCAGACCGCGTGATCCACGCAACCGGATCTGATAAGGGACCAAGCTAACTCTCCTCCCCCTTCCACAAGCAATCTTGCAATCCCAAGTCCCCCAAGTCTTCCCAAAAGATCCCGAATGTCCAGCTCTCCCTTTTTGTCTTTGACGGGCAGGAGGTTAAAAGCACCCGGAAACACCTCTGTTTTTTTAAAAATGTATTTCATTTTAGATCGTGGGCACGCAAAAAAAACCATCCGGGAATCCTGAAAGATACGTGGTCTGCGGGGAATTTTTTCACCAGAAATTAGGGCTATCTTCCACGGTCGACCGTTCTGGAGACAACGTGCATGGGCAGGAACCGTAATCCGTGGATCATCCAGATCAAAGGTATTCTTTCCCACCAAAACTGCATCCTGCTGTGTTCTTAATTGGTGGACGAAGTTACGGGACGGGACTGAAGAAATCCATCGGGATTTCCCTTCACGTGTTGCGATCTTGCCGTCCAAAGTAGCCGCCATTTTAAGTGTTACAAACGGACGTCCTTGAGTCATCAGGGTAAAAAAACCTTGATTTTGTTCTCTCACTTTTGATTCGAGGATCCCCCAAGCCACCCGCACCTGATTCTTTTTAAGATACGCGATACCCTTACGATGATTGAGAGGATTCGGATCAAGTGAACCAATGACCACCTCCTTAATCCCTCTTTCGAGGATCAAGGAAGTGCAAGGCGGAGTTTTTTGCCAGGATGAGCAGGGCTCAAGTGTGACATAGAGGGTCGCGCCTCGGGCACGCCAACCAGCCCGTTCCAACGCAATTCGCTCGGCATGGGGGCCCCCAAACTTACGATGGTACCCGGATGAAATCAATCGATCACCCTTGACGATACAAGCCCCGACCATGGGGTTAGGACTTACAGCAGATTTTCCTCGGGAAGCGAGCCGCAGGGCGAGGCCCATCCACTTTTCATGTGTTTTGAGATTCATCAGCCTTGGCGACTCTTGGTTTTTCCGTGTGCGCAATTTTATCGAGAATGCCATTGACAAATTTGCCTGATTCTTCCTGCGAAAACTTTTTTGCCAGATTGACTGCTTCATTGATCGTAACTTTGGGAGGGATATCCGCCGAAAAGAGAATCTCGTAAGTCGCGCATCGAAGAATGTTCCTGTCAATCACCGCCATCCGGTTAATGGACCAGTTGTCTGCATACTGGTCAACCACCCGATCAATCTCCTCTACATGATCCCGAGTGCCTGTCACAACCGTTTCAGCAAAATCACGGACCTCCTGTGGTACATCTTTCTGTTCCGGAGAACTCCAAAATTCGTCCAGACTGTCCGCAATAATCCCGGGGTTGATTTCCAGACGATAAAGTATTTGAACCGCATATTCCCTGGCCTGGGTTCGCTTTCGGATCATGTTTTCCTTTTTTTACGAGCAAACCTCTTGTGCAGTGGGTTACGCCGCTTTCTTTTCAGCTGTCGATCTAAACTAGCAATTTCGAGAGCAATCAGAGCCGCTTGCTCACCTTTGTTTCCTGATTTAAGGCCGGCCCGGTCAATCGCCTGCTCAAGATGGTCTGCCGTAATCACCGCCGTCGCAATCGGGACACCCGTTTCAAGAGCAACCTGCGAAATCCCTCGCGTCAGTTCGTGCGAGACCACTTCAAAGTGATAGGTCCCTCCGCGGATCACACATGCGATCGCAATCAAGGCGTCACACCGTCGTTGTTCCCAAAGCTTTTTGCAAAACTGTGGGACTTCCAACCCCCCGGGGACCCATACAATTTCGATATACTGATCCTTCACTCCAGCCTTATGGAGTGCCGTCACGGCGCCCTCAAGGAGCCGCTTCGTAATGTATTCGTTGAAACGGGCTACGATAATTCCTATTTTTCTTTTCCGGAACTGAAACTTTCCTTGAAAGATTTTCATGGCTGGTCATTTAAATCCAGAAAATGTCCCATCTTTTCCTGTTTTGTTTTAAGATATTTCGCGTTAAGGCAATTCGCCTTAACCTCCACCGGAACCCTCTCGACCACCCGCAATCCGTACCCCTCAAGTCCGATAATTTTTCGAGGATTATTTGTAATCAGCCGAAGTTCTGAAAGACCGAGATCACGCAAAATTTGTGCGCCAATGCCATAATCCCGGAGATCGGGTTTAAACCCTAGCGCCTCATTTGCCTGGACCGTATCCAAGCCTTGTTGATCTTGAAGAGCGTAGGCCTTTATCTTATTTCCAAGGCCAATACCACGGCCTTCCTGTCGCATATAAAGGACGACACCATTCCCTTCTTTTTCAATCATTTTCATGGATGCATGCAATTGATCCTGACAATCGCACCGGAGCGAACCGAGAATGTCTCCAGTAAAACATTCTGAATGAACCCGCAAAAGAGCAGGCTTCACCCCAATCGTTCCTTTGACAAGCGCCACGTGCTCCATGCCATCCACAAGCGCCCGGTAAACATGAATAGTCCATTCCCCGAATTTGGTCGGAAGACGTGCCTCGCTTACCTTACGCACCAACTTGTCCTGACGCCTGCGATATTCGATAAGATCCTGGATGGTGCCGATTTTCAGCCCATGGGTTTTTGCAAAGGGAATCAGATCCGCAAGACGGGCCATTTTCCCGTCATCGTTAATGACTTCACAGATCACACCAACAGGCTCTAGACCCGCCAACATGGCAAGATCCACAGCCGCCTCCGTATGTCCGGCCCGACACAGCACCCCCCCTTTTTTCGCACGTAACGGAAACACATGCCCAGGGATCACAAAATCTTCCCGTCGGGATTTCGAGCTGGCAAGCAATTCAATCGTCCGGGTCCGATCAAAAGCTGAAATACCTGTCGTAATTCCTGATCGCGAGTCGACCGAAACTGTAAAAGCTGTCTTCATGAGATCTTCGGGGTCCCGGTTCATGTCTTCCAGGCCGATCGCCTCTATTCTTTCGGATACCATCGGCACACAGATCAAACCGCGACCGTATTTCATCATAAAATTAACCAGATCCGCCGTCACCTTTTCAGCGGCAAAAATCAGATCTCCCTCATTTTCGCGGGCCTCATCATCGGTCATAATGACCATTCGACCGGAACGGATATCTTGAACAATTTCCTCTATTGAATTTAAAGTACGCATAGGATTGATCGATGTTGTCCTGTTATTTTAAAAAGTAAACTTGGCTCATCGTAGCAGTCTCGCTCAAATTTGTCAAACAAGGGATGTTATAACTTGTTTATTGATAATGCGTTGCAAAGATTAACACGACGCCCGCCTTGACGGTGAGCCGAAGAGGTGCTACCTTAAATTCAGGAGGATTGATTGTTTATCTTTGATAATTTGGTCACCCCGAAAGGTGGGGACGAAAGCTAAAAGCCTCAGCGTGAGAAACTTACCGTGGCCCAAAAGCGTTTCGCGTACAAAGATGGTCTTTGTGACTATGATTTTTAAAATAGTAAGCGGAACGATCAAACTCACAGCTGGGGCTTTTTATTTCTATCGTCTCTTGGGTAAGATTTGAATCGAAATTAGACCTCGTCTTGCAAACCGGCAATTTCCAAATAAAGGCTACCTTCCCCGTTTCCGGTTGAAACCGATTCAGAATCGACCGTGAGCGAAATGGTATCGACCTTCGTCATATCAACCCCCCGCTCCTCGGTTATCGATCGTAAAAATTCATAATAATTCCGCAACACATCCACATTCGATGCATAAGCATCGGCCTTGTTCCCGGAAGAATCTTTGATCTCAAACTTTACAGACTTTACGGAATCCACTTCGTTTGATCTCAGTCCAAAAACAATGGACGTAAGGTGTGAAAAGTCTGCGTAGCTCCCGTTATCAAGCGGATCAAAATCAATTTGTATCGTTGCGAAAGAAGCGGGAGCTGTAACGTCAAACTCCAACCGATACACATTGGGCAAGACTTCGGCAATCGAAGCGATCGATGGGTTACTAACCACCCCAATCGCGCCACCCGAAGGAAGTACCGTAACATCCGAACTGCTTAAATTCGGATCTGGCAATAAAGGAGTCGTCGCCGCACCCCCACGGCCCGATTCTGAATCAGGCGTTTCCTCAGCGGATCGGAAATGCTGAAATCGGATCGCATGAATTATGAAATTCCCATCTGAATCAGCCCCACCGTTGGGATCGTTGGGATCAATGATCAAATCTATCTCGGTAACATTCTCCAGGAGGTCCGAGACCGGCAAATTAATCACAAGATTTGAAAATTCGGCCCCTTCCTGGAGCGACACCGTTGTTGCATAAACGATCTCCCCCGCGGCATTCTTCAGCTCAATACGGACATGCCGGGGAGAATTTTCAGCTGAATAACTAATCCGAAGCTGATTGGCACTAGCATCGTATACCTGGTTAAGTTTCCAGAAATGTCCCCGGTACTCCTGAAGATCACTGTAGTCAAATTGCACACCGTACAACTCGGTTGTCGGCGGCGTGGCACAGTTAATCGTCCCTTCTGATGCAATACTGCTGAACACGGCAAGTGAGCGGTCAGGAAATTCGGGCGCATTCGGAAAACCCGAATTTGCTTTGGTAATCTCCAGTCGGCGGCTCATGGAATCGTAGAGCTCGTTATAAGCCTCCTCCAACCCGCGATTTCTGAGATACGCCGTAAAATCGGAAGCCCCGTTTCCTGCTAACCCCAGAATGGTTGACGCAACATCAATTCCCAAGTAGAGATAACTGATTTCAGAATTGGATCGCGCCGAGTCAAAGAAACCGTAACCTCCATTCATATGCTCCAGGTTATCAATCGCATCCAGCCAGCCAAGCACCGCGTAACGGTCAATCCCCATCGCCGCCGCCAGTGCGTATGTCGACCCGACATCTCCTACAATGTCAATGGATCCCGAAACCATGTTGGCTTCGGATATGACAGGAATCCCTATCGCACCTGAATACCCGTGATCCGGAATTAAACTCGCGGAAAGAATTCCGGGAATACGATTCTGGTAGGCATAATCCAGTTGTGTCACTAACTGATTGTAAAGAGCATGCCGAAATCCGGCAAAATCAAGTTCATCATTTCGAAGCGTCGGCCAGAAAATCTGGAACGCACCTCCATCCCAAGGGGCAAGATTTTGGATGGTTTCACCGTTGCGATCCACATAACTATCATTGACCACGATCTCAAGGTTATCCCAAACCGAGCGGGGTATCACATCTGAAAAATACACTGCCAGAAAAGCAACAGCACCCCGGAATTCATTTGCCAGTCGGTCAATATACGCAGAAAACTCTCCCGTAGAGGTATTCACATCACCTCGGAAAATTCCAAATACAGGATCCACAAAAGCAGCATAACCACTTTCCTGATTAGCTAAAAACTGATTCGCCTGAGTTCGAATTGGATCCAATTGGGCGGCCAATAAACCCGCTTGTTCCAACGCTCCGATCATTACAGCAATACTTTGAGACAAATTCGCATTATCCCCCAACGCAACTTTCGGCTCACTGGCATTAAGCGGATCAAGATGGAGCCAGGGGATCAGTCCATTCCAGCCATAATCTTCTTGAATGCTCAATAAATTTTCCAAAACCAGGGCAATCTCGGCCAGAGCTTGATTTTGGGTCATGCCGTTGTCAAGAGTGCCATTGACCACATCGCCCAGTATCTGGAGATAAAAACCAATCAGTGTGGGTTGGGTGCGCTTGTCAGGATTGTCAGCATTTTCTCCCATATTGTCATAAGGAAAATGGGTCACGGGATCAATACCGGCTCCCACCCTGAAATAATCCAATCCAGATTGAACAAGCTCATTTCGGATTTCTTCAAGGTCTGGATTCGGCAGAGCGGGCACATAAGCTAACCCCTTTGTTTCGATGGTCACAACGTCAAAAGCGAGCGGCGATCCGATGTTAGCATCCTGGACGATTGTGATGTCAGCAATTCTTTGTGTTTCAAACCCCGCGGGGACATTTGAACCTGACAAAACCAGCGTGTAATTTTGAAGATACGGCTGGAGTTCCAAAATAAAAGTGGCTATCAGTCGTTTTGCATCCCGCACTTCTATTTTCACTCTTTGGCCTGAAGCCCCTTTCGCCGCAATCACAATTTGCCCATTTAAAAAAGATAAATACTCTCCTTCAAAAACATTATTAACAAACGCTCCGTTCGTAATACTCACAAAGGTAAAAGATGTGTCGCTCGGGCTAAGGTCATACTCGTACTGAAATTCACTCGACGACTCTTGGGACATTGTCATCAGGGCAATCGGCTCTTCCGTCGAAGTGTTCCCGCTACCCGAGATAAGGTTTGGCGTTCCATTCAAAACCGAAAGCACCTCCTCATCATAAGCAGTTCCAGAAACAACCGTCAAAGAATGATAAGCAAGTCCCACTGTCTCAACCGTGTATGCCGTCTCACCGACTTCATCACTCACCAGATTGATCATCGCCATCG
>CAYULU010000027.1:0-24226 GCA_964445745.1 uncultured bacterium
TCCGCGTTCAATTAAAAACACATCCTCTCACCAAAATTCACACGCGAAAAATCCGGCCGCATGTGCGGATTATATCCAAGAAAGCCGGGCAGGGCTACTTTTCGTTAATTCTATCTGTTGTTTCGAGAGGCGGTTTCATAAGTATTTCCAACCCGTTGTTTCTCAAGGGGCTGGAAAATGTAAAAGGGATTTATGAAACCACTTCTAAACGATCCGTTTTCCACCTTTACTCACAGGGAGGCATGAGATAGCGCTGGACACGAAACTTCCATCCACCGATACGATCTGGTTCCTTGGAACCCGAAGGAGAAATCTCAACTCGACGATCAAGAACCACCTTGGCCGCTCTCACAAATTCCGGAAGAATTTCGTCCTTTTCTTTCGTCTCCCCCATCGCCTGCAAAACCTGAAGTAGCCCCCACCCCTCACCCTGGGAACGTTCCGATTCAAGAACTCCTTCTCCCTTAAAATTAATGTAGTCGATAACGGCAAGAGGCCCATGAGGCACGCCAAGAACGCGTCCGAGTTTCGCTTCAATGGAAGGTCTCTCCTCCTCGGAAACCGCTGACAGGATATCCGGGAGTGTTTTACGAACCCGTTCAACAATAAATTGCACCTGAAGATTCTGGGTCGCCAGCAAAAAATCCCGGAGGCTTTTCATTCGCTCACTCTGGCTATCCCGCAAGAAAGAATCCCGGTCGTCCCATGGAAGATCCTCGCAATTTTCCAGCCAGTCAGGAAGGGTCTGCCCGTGCATTTTCATAAAAAGGAGCATTTCAGGAAATGTTTCCAAAAAAGGACCGCGCCGTCCCTTGGGATACCAGATCGCGTGTCCGATCCCAAGCGAGGCAAAATCTTCATCAGCGGGCCAGACAACCAGTTTCGCCGGATTTGAACTGCACTCGTTAAAGTAAATGACCTTCTGGAGACACGCCATTTCGTCGTCATCAAGTTCAACCGTGAAAGCCGCCCACAAGGGTTCTGTTATCAGGCACAAACAAAGCATCCCGCATACGATTTTTTGATTTAAAAACACTCGGCTCACTTTTTCCTTCGCAGGACACGCGCGTACGAAAAAATCATTAACGAGATAATCGCAATCCAACTCACCGTTATAAAAATCCAGCCCGAAAGTTTCATGGCTTCCTCCCGATTTTGGACCGTCCCGGGGATTGCCTCAAAGGCCTCCCGCCCGATTGAGTCCCGGACGCTTTTTGTCGGATCGATTTTATTTTCTCCAAAAGGTCCAGGACAGCGCCGGTTTCGCGCAGACGATACCTGGCCATCGTCCCTTGGCTTTTACCGACATAAATGGCCACATCCGAGCGGCGCAAAACCGCAAAAGCATCTTCATCCGTTTTGTCATCTCCAATACAAACCGTTGTCAGACCTTTCCGTTGTGCCGGGGTTAGTGATCGGAGAATAAGCTGGAGCGCCTGCCCCTTGTCGGAACAGCCCTGCCGCGGTCGTACTTCCCAAACTTTTTTCCCGGATCGAATTTTAAAAAAAACTTTTGCCGGAAAGTTGCTCCAGACATCACGAAAAATCCGCCGGGCCTTCGCCACCGCCGAAGACGAAAGACTCCGGTAATGGATACTTGCGCTGTAAGTCTTGTTCTCGATCAGCACTTCAGGGATATCTTTCATCGCTGGCCTCAGTGCTTCCGTGAGTTTCAAAATGAAACCGCGAAACTGGATGGCGTGAGAGTCAATCTCGGGATGGCCTCCAAGATTCCGTTCCAAACCATGATTTCCCACGTACCCTAACCCTTTTAAACCGACTTGTTTTTCCAGGTCCCCCAGGGCCCGGCCGCTCATGATAACGATTTTAACGCCGGGAAGTCCTGCGAGTTTTTTTAAAGTGCTTCGCACGCGCGGGTGTAACCGGGCAAGAAACGGCCGGCTCACAATCGGTGTCAAGGTCCCGTCATAATCCAGACAAACAAGAAGATTCGGCGATGAGGCTATTGCGCAGATTGTTTTATCGTCCAGCATTCTCAACGTCACGAGATCCCTCCTAGAAAGACCTTACAAGCTCGGTGATCATGTCAGCCGCCCACCGGTAAATGTTGTATTCCCTGACCATGCCCCGCATCTTCCGCATCCGTTCTTTCTTTTCTTCGGGTAACATGGTAAGCGCTTGATGAACGGCCTCCGCCGTTCCCTCGATATCATAAGGATTCACCAGGAGCGCGCTTGAGAGCTCATAGCTGGCTCCGGCAAAACGGCTTAAAATCAAAACTCCGTCCTCATCTTCACGCGCAGAGACAAACTCCTTGGCCACAAGATTCATTCCGTCATGAAGGGAACTCACCAGACAAAAATCGGCAAGCCGATAGAAGTCGAAGATTCTCTTCTGCCCATGGTGTTCTTCGAGAAAGAGGATAGGGCGATAATGGCCTTTCTGAAAACGCTGGTTGATTTTTTCGATCAACTTTTCGACTTCCTTCAAATGAGTCTGGTAACTTTCAATCAACGTACGGGAGGGAGCGCCCAGTTCGACAAAAACGAGTTCCCCTTGCAGATGAGGATATTTTTCGAGGACCCGCTCAATAGCCCGAAATCGTTCCAGAAGTCCTTTGGTATAGTCGATCCGGTCAACGCCAATCCCGATTTTCTTTCCCCTCAGGCCATAATCCTGACGCAATTGCTCCAGAGGATCCCGATCCGTTTCCTGAACCGCCACATTAGGAGCTCCCGAGATACTGATCGGGAAGGGACGTACCGTACTCTTTTTTCCTCCTCGTGTAACCTCAAAGTTCGTCCAGTTGATTTTGCTTTCCAGGGTGCGATCAACCGTATCCAGAAAATTGTTACAATGGAACTGGGTATGAAATCCAATCATGTCACTCCCAAGCATCCCCTCAAGAATTTCATCCTGCCACGGACAAATGCCAAACGCTTCCGCGTTAGGCCAGGGGATATGCCAGAAAAGCGCCACCTTCGCATCAGGTCTCCGCTCTTTGATCATTCGCGGAAGAAGGGCAAAATGGTAATCCTGGACAAGCACCATGGGAGGTTCGTCTCCAAACTCTTCCAGAATCGCACTCGCAAACTTCCGGTTCACTTCCTTGTAATAATTCCAGTCTTCCATCCGGAAAACAGGCCGCACGTGACTGATGTGGCAAAGCGGCCAAATGCCTTCATTGGCAAAACCGTAGTAGTACCCTTTTTCTTCTTCCGGCGATAACCAGACGCGTTTGAGTGTAAATGACGGCTTCCACGGCGGGACCCTCACCTTATTTTCCGAATCGACGGATTCCTGGTCCGCATTACCGGCCCCGTGGGCAATCCACAGACCTCCCGTTGCCTGCATCACAGGATCCAGCGCTGTCACCACACCGCTCGCGGGAGTAATGCACTCTATCTCATTCCCGTTCCTTCGGTGGATGTAAGGCTCCCGATTGGACACTACGTAAAACTGCTTATCACGAAATTTTGTTTTTAAATAATCCTTAAGCCTCTCCTTCGTCCAGATAGAGCCTCGCTCGTTCGCCAGTCGCGACTGTTCCACCAGATCCAGTCGCGCCGCCTTCAGGCTCGCCGCCATGTGGGCCACTCCATAAAGCAGTTTTTCGATTTCCCCCTGCTGTTGAATTCCTCGAGATGCCGCGCCCGGTTCCATCCCGAGGCTCTTTTGGACCAGGGAGGCAATGCGCGAAATCGGGCCGGTGACGCTCCAGCGGATCACCAACAAGGAGACGATTGAGAGAATTCCCGCCAGGATGGAAAAGGTCAACGCGGAATTTTTCCAGAATTGCCGGATCTGAAACACAATAAAAGTCCGGTCATGGATCAGTCCTAAAGCTCCCGCGACCTGCCCGTCCTTGATCAGGGGAACAACGTGGTAGTTGACCTTCCGGCCGTCCCAATGGCTGTTGAGATCGAGAGGAAGATTTTCATCCATGACCTTCATCGACTCTTTCTTGAACCCGTCGTCACGTAAAAGACGGGGCGGGAAAGCGATCCTCTGCCCGTCTTTCATGTCCACCACAAGACCGATCAATCTCGTATGACCCTGAAATTTCTCGATAAACTTCTGGATCCGCGAAGGCTGGTCGGTACGCTCAAGAAAAGTTTCGATCGCCTCTTTAAACGTTTTGGCCAGTACGGTCGTGCGAAGTCTCAGCTCCTCATTGAGTCGTTTCTCTTCACTTTTCGCTTCAAAATAAGAAAAACCCGCGACCACAATAACCATGGCGATCAAAAGCGAAAGAATCAGGCGAAACGTAATTTTCATGACACAACCCCGTCAATCCTCCGGTTAGGCATTCCGTTTGTCCGGATTCTGCCCTGTCCCCCAATAAAGAAGCCGGTGCGGAAAGGCGATCTGGATTTTCTCCTGATCAAACCTTGACTTGAGACGGCGGCGAAATTCCCGAGCCACCTCCCATTGCTTGATTGGAAGTGTCTTTATGCGAAACTTGAGGGTGATCTGTGAATCCGCAAAATCATCCACCCCGAGCATTTCCAGGTCCGCAAGGATTAAATGTTTGAAATAGCTGTCCTTTCGCATTTCAGCGCCAAGTTCCTTGATCACTCGAATCGCGTGATCAACATCCGTATGATACGCAACACCCACGTTGAGAAGCGCCTGGGAGTATTCCTGGGTAAAATTAATCACCGTCTTGATTTCTCCGTTCGGGATATAAATCACGCGTCCCTCCAGATCCCGCAATCTCGTATGGCGGAGATTCACGGCTTCCACGACTCCCCCCAGTCCCTCAATCTGCACAACATCATTGATCCGGAACTGCCCTTCGATGAGAATAAAAATTCCGTTAATGATATCCCGGATCAGATACTGCCCGCCAAACCCAAAAGCCAGTCCGACCACCCCGGCACCGGCCAAAAGGGGCGCCACATTGATTCCAAAATTACTAAGTAGCATATAAATAACGCAAAGCCAGATCAGCGTCGCACCGGTCCATTTAAGCAAGTGCGAAAAAGTCTTCATCCTGAGAATGTCCCCGCTCTCGCGAATCGCATCTGTTTTGGAAATCACTTTTTCAAATTTTTCAAGGGCAAGTCGAAGCAGGAACACGAGCACCCATCCGATCACAAGGATCAGAACGGCCTTCAAGGTTTGCGTCACCCAGGGAATTTCTATAATTTTTTCCATCGTAAAGGCTTCATCCATGTTTCAATCCTCAAAAGTTTGAAGGTTTCAGTGACGACCTGAGATTTTTTTTATGGTATCTTCCTTGAAAGAAGAATGCAAGAAGAACTGAGCAAACAACAAAAAGTATTTCCTGAATTTGATCCGCCATTCCCGCCAAAAGCAGAACGCTCAAATTCATTACTTACATTCTTCTCCTTAAGCCTTGTGCCGCAGTTTTCCCGAGACCGGATCGTTCCGGTTTAAGAGCGAGGTAAGTAAAAATAATTCCCACAACAGACAAAAACACCATCGTGCCAAGGATCCCCGATAAATTAACTCCGGAATCCAGACATATCCCCATGAGGAAGGGGGCCATCGCCGTCGAAAAAACGATGGCGGTTGAAACCATGCCACGGATGGAACCGAGGTGACGAGTTCCGTAAAGCTCGGCATAAAGGGCATTGCCAACAGTCATCCCGTAGCCCATGGTAATTCCGGAACCCGCAAAATAAAAAAAGATCCAGAACGGATTTTTTGCAAGCCAGAGGAACAAGATACCCACCGTAAGCGGGATAAGGTTCAATGCAAAAATCTTTCGCGCTGAAAAACGATCCGTCAGGGGGCCTGAAAAAAAAGAAAGGATCGCCCGACAAATCGCATACACGACAAAACCGGCCGGTAAAAGAAGAGGGTCCCAATTTTTCCAGCGGATCATGGCGGCGTGGTGAAAAAAAAGCGCGGTCAAAACCGCTGGCGTCACAAGAATTGGGAGCAGTAAAAGGTGGAACCGCCGGTCTTTCATCACACGGGAAACGGGCCAGGAACTGTCTTCCGGATCGGGGACGCTCAGATCTTCCCTTATATCGGGAGCCATGTGACCGGGCTTGGGTTCGTTTCGGATCAGATACGGCAACATCGGAAGAAAAATCAGGAGGATCATCGCCGCAAGCACCCACCATCCTTCCCGCCATCCAAACACGATAATCACTGTTGAAATAAATCCGGGAAGCAAGGCTTCGCTCAAAGGATATCCAAGATTAGCGATCCCGAGGGCTTGCCCCCGGTATTCTTTTTTCAGACGCGCCATCATGGTTTGTGATGCCATCGCAAGCCCCCCCTGTCCGAAATTGCGCACAAGAAAAAAACCAACAAGCAGCATCCAGGGGGCCTGGGCCGTTGCGAGAAAAAGGCATCCCGTCAGCAACAAAGCCCCGGTCACGCCAACAAAGCGGATCGGACGTTCATGATCCAGACGAAACCCCAGAAACGGAAGAAAAAAAGCAGAGCTCAGAGTCCCCACAAAAAAAAGACCGGAGATCGCAGTTTGACTTAACCCCAGTTCTTTGCACATCGGGGGAATAAAAAAAGAAATCAGGTAGACCTGTCCCGGGGCACTGAAAAAGGTTGCGAGGATTCCAAAAATAAGGAGTCTGGATTTTTTTCGGATGAGCGTACGCACTTGTCAACCTTTGACGAAATGATTCACAGGACCGGTGCCATGTCCGAGCCCCGGCGCCGTACGAATGGCTTCTGTGATAAATCTTTTTGCAATCCGGATCGCCGCAAGAAGCTCCCGCCCTTTGGCAAGCTCGGCCGTAATGGCCGCAGAATAGGTGCACCCTGTCCCGTGTGTATGCCGGGTTCGAATTCGGGGAGCCTTCAGGAATACAATCCGTTTCCTGTCGCAAAAAACATCGGTTGAATCCCCTTTGAGGTGTCCCCCTTTGAGCAAGACGGCCTTCGGACCAAGACTGAGAATCCGCCGCGAGGCCTCCTGCATGTCAGAAAGATTCCCGATACAAACCCCCGCCAGAATCTCCGCCTCAGGAATGTTGGGCGTGACAAGGGTCGCGTGTGGGATAAGATTTTTTTTCAATGCTTCGACTGAGGAGCGAGCGAGCAGGCGGGCACCGTGCTTGCTAACCATGACAGGATCGACCACGAGCGGGAAGCGGAATGATTCGGCCTTGCGTGCGATGGCACGGATTAATCCTTCATCGCCGAGAGCTCCCGTTTTGGCAGCGCAAGGGCAAATATCTTCAAAAATCGTCTTAAGCTGCGAAATCACCTGCACCGGCTTGAGCAGGTGAACTGCGCGAACCCCGCGCGTATTTTGCATGGTCAGAAGAGACACGACCGCCATTCCATAGACGTGCCGCTGATGAAAAGTTTTGAGATCTGCCTGCAACCCGGCACCGCCCGATGGGTCGGAACCGGCAATCGTAAGAGCTGTTGGGATCATCGCGAAAATTCGTTTCTAAAGGCGGGCTCGCAAGTACCTCCCGCCCGTCATTTCACAAGGGAGTGGAAAATGTAAAAGGGACTTATGAAACCGCTTCTATTTCAGTGTCTTTTTGAAAAGTTCGATAAACTGCTCGGGGGAAACCCCCGTGTAAAGCTGGATCGTTTTACTTTGATTGGGCGGATGAACAAAAAAGGAGGGGTAGCCCATAATCCCGTACCGGGCCGCAATCGCATGCTCCCGCCGCCCTGCCTCGGGATTGATTTTTACCTTAATAACATCTCGCATGAACCGGCGCACCCGGGAATCCGAAAGAACATTTTTTTCAAAAACTCGACAATAAGGGCACCATTTGACATTCATATAAACCGCCATGGGCCGATGAGTTTGTTCATAATCGGCAAGCGCCCGGGCATAACCCTCTGCATCCGAATACCAGTCCGTCGTCCAATCCCTTGCCAACTCGTCGCCCGCCGCGCTCGACGCCTCCCCCGCAGGAACAACCGTTTCATCAATCTCGTCCGCGCACGATACCGAGGAAACACTCAAGCAGGACAAAAGAAAGCACATCAGAAATTTCCGGAATCGCATCAAGGCACCTCTTTGAAAAGTTAGTCCGTAAAAGTAACGTTGAGTATTGTATCAGAACCTCTAAAAACTGAAAGCCAGCGAATCTTGTCCCAACAAAGAATCCATCATGGAGGCGGTGTCCCTCAGAAAAAGAATGATTGCGATCGCAATCAGAATGACCAGTATCGTCCAGGCCACTTTCATAAATCTTGAAAACCTGGGGCTCTGCCACAACAAGGGCACCGCAAACGGGCCAACCACTAAAAGCATGAAAATGACATAGGGAATAGAATCGCCGGTAAATTTTCTTGGTTTTCCCACAGCCACCTGATAGGCGTCAACCGCCGAGGGGACCATGACAAAGAGACAGATCGGAGCAAGAAATATCAGGTTCAACAAGGACCGGCTTGTCACAAGAGCATACGCGAGCCCCGCGCTCACACAAAGCAATGTCAGGCCTTTCGTCCGGTCTCCAAGATAAATCTGCCCCATTCCCGGGACAAAAAAAGAAAGAACCAAAGCCATCCACTTGTTTTTCATAAGATTTCACCTCGCCTGCGTTTTACACACCGTTTGGGAATTTTTAGTTCTCTCGCAAACAAGTCTAAAAGCTACGCTGATTTTTTTACAAGGCTGGTCAAATTGCCCACGAGCCTTTTAAGACGCGAAATGGGACTCGCAACTTTTTATTTAAGGCCAAACGTGAAACCGGTTTTGACTTTTTCGATTAACTCAGGAAGGACTTCTCGATAATCACGAACCAGGCCCAAATCGGCATGGCGAAATATAGCCGCCTGGGGATCCTGATTGATCGCAATGATCTTGCCGGATTCCTTCATCCCCGCCAGATGCTGGATGGCTCCGGAAATGGCGACCGCCAGATAAATTTTGGGACGAATCGTTTTTCCGGTCTGTCCGATCTGCCGGGCATAAGGAGCGTAACCATTGTCGACCGCATGTCGGCTCGCTCCCCAGTCCGCATTGATTCCCTGTCCCCTGAGCGCCTCCACAAGATCTTGAATCAGTCGAAACTCGTCACAATCCCCGGCCGGTCTTCCGCCCGAGACAACAATATCGGCGACAAACAAGTTGTCGCCGCCCCCGGATTCACGCCGGGTTTCAAGCACTTCAACTCTAAAATCACTATCTCTAAAAACCGGCTCGAATTCAATCACAGTCCCCTTGCGGCTGGGATCACGCGGCAAAATCTTGAAGGTTCCGGCACGCGCTGTCGCCATCTGCGGACACCAAAAACCGATAATCGTCGCCAGTTTGCTTTCACCGTAAGTAGGCCGTATCGACTGAAGCACAGGATAAAAGACGGCTTTTTTGATCCGATGAACGTAGTCCCCCACTTCAAGGCTCGTGCAGTCGGCCGTTACACCGGCACGCACACGGCTTGCCAATCGGGGCGCAAGCTCCCGGCCTGATGTCGTGGCTCCGAAAAGCGCAATCTCGGGGCGATTCTTTTCGATAATTTGCGAGAGCGCGGCGGCCGTCGGAAGGATGGTGTATTCCTTCAAACGCGGATCATCTACGATCACCACTTCGTCCGCGCCATGTTCAATAATCTCCTGCGCGGCTCCTTTAATATCATGCCCGATCACCACGGAACGTACCTTCGTGTCAAGCTGGTCGGCAAGCTTACGGGCCTGGCTCAAAATTTCAAGGGATGAACGCGCCGGCGTTTGTCCGTGCATTTCAACCCATGTCATCACGCCACGTGCGCCGTTCCTGAAATCAACCCTCGGAAAACCGGAATCCACTTTGGTAACAGCCACTGTGTTCGTGTCGCTGACCGAGGCTAACTGGGAATGTCCATCCGCAACCTGGCCTTTCAGATTTTCAATCGCACTCACCAGACCCTCCGTTAATTCCCGGTTAGTATGTCCCATAATCATGTTCACGGGCGGGCGATCTTTCTGAATGTCAACCACCCTGGATACAAGGGTCGGGGAACCCGTCAAACCTACCACGGTCGAATCGGCACCCGTCTGGTCAAGCGACCAGACTTCAATTTTTGTGTTGCGGGCCCGAATAGCACCTGCCAGGGAAGGATGCCTTGCCGGAGTAGCGGTCGGAGCGATGGAAATGAGACACGGGACAGGCAGTTTCAGGATCTGATAACCACCCTCGATAATTCGCCGGACTTTCACGTGATCGCCAAGGAACTCCACTTTTTCAACGAAAGTGGCCTGAGGGATATCGAGATTTTCCGCAACCTGGGACGGGACATGCGCGGTATCCCCGTCGGTCGTCTGGCGTCCGGAAAAAACAATGAACGGATCCTTGCACCCCCGTTCAAAACCAAGTTTTTTGATTAACGAAGAAATAGCGTATCCGGTCGCAAAGGTATCCGAACCACCCAGTTTTCTATCGGAAAGGAGCATGGCGCGGTCATACCCCATAGCAAGCGCTTTCTTCAGGGACTGCTCGAAGCTCGGTGGCCCCATGGAAACCACGATCAACTCCGCGTCCGGCGCGTGTTTTTTCAGCTGGAGCCCTTGCTCCAAACCGAACGCGCAATCCGCGTTAATCATGGACTTCGCTTTCGTCCGGTCCATAAGCCCGTCGGCCCCCATCCGCATTTCAGTCGGGAGCGGCACTTGTTTCATTAAACTGATGATTTTTAAGCCCACTTTTTCTCCGTCACATGTCACGCGCCACAGGCCACATGAAAGATCTGCCCGTGTGGCTTTGTGGAGTGTTTCTAGAGGTTGTCATATTCTGGTCCATCGCCGCCATATGGCACCGCCCATTCAATGTTGCCAAACGGATCTTTAATATCACAAGTTTTGCAATGCACACAATTGGCAGGGTGAAGGTGAATGTCCTTTGTTCCGGTTTTCGGATCCGTCACAATTTCATAAACCTCGGCCGGACAAAAGTACTGGCACGGGGCGCCATACTTCGGAATGCAAACGTCACGGCAAAGGTTAAGATCGCGGATATGACAGTGGCAAGGCTGTTCTTCATCATGTTTCGAACCCGAATAAAAAACATCCGTCACTTTGTCATAGGTGAGTTTTTTATCATAAGACAAATCTTTTTCGTATTTTTTACTGAAAGGGCATTTCACATCCGAAAGCGGAGTGTAACAAGCCGCGTCCTCATGGATCTTCATTTTACCGGACGGCATAATTCCCCGCCCCCCGGTTACCATCTGGGTCCCGAAATGAAACGCGCCAAGGATCATTCCGTTCGCGAATCCCGCGCGAAAGTTCCGGACACGGTGCAAGTCTTTGTAGCCCGGACTCTTCCGGAATAAATCCTCATAGTGTTTCAGTTGTTCGCCCGAGAAATCATTCTTCAAAAATGATTCAAACGCGGCCTTCGCCGCAAGCATGCCCGATTCAATGGCCAGATGAATACCTTTCAAGCTCGGCATACTAAGAAATCCGGCAGAGTCACCAACGATCATCACCGAATCGTGGTAAAACTTCGGGAGAGAATAAAGTCCGCCTTCGGGGATCGTCTTGGCGCCATATTTAAGAATTCGTCCCTCTTCGAGAATTTTCGCTACCCTCGGGTGTTTCTTGTAAAGCTGAAGTGCCGCGTGCGGATCAAAGGTCGGATCCTTATAATCCAGCGCAGCCGCAACGCCCACCGCCACCGTCCGTTTTGTCATTCCATAAATAAATCCACCACCAAAGTGATTGAATGAAAAGGGATAGCCCAGCGTATGGATCACACGCCCCGGTTCAAACGCTCCCTCCGGCACTTCCCAAAGTTCTTTCACCCCGGTCGAATAGACTTGCGGGTTGACGCCTTGAAGCTCATGTTTTTGAATGAATTTTTTGGTAAGACTGCCGCGCGAACCTTCCGCAAGAATCACAAGCTGAGCCCGAACTCTCGTACCAGCCTGATAATTATCCATGGGCTTACCCTCTTTACTCACTCCCGTATCGATCATTTTTGCGCCGACCACACACCCATTTTCATAAAGGAGTTCGTCCGCCGAGAACCCCGCATAAATCTGCACCCCTTTTTTCTCCGCAATCTCTCCCAGATAACGCGCAATCTTTCCGGCAGAAGTGACGAAATTTCCCTTATTGGACATGAAAGGCGGCGTGAAAGGCATTTTGACCGCACCTTTTGATGTGAAACGGTAAAATTCGTCCCGGGTCACGGGAGTTTCGAACGGAAGGTCTTTCATCTCAACGTCAGGAAGCAATGCTTTCAAGGTCAAGGGATTGACCACAGCACCGGAGAGAGAGTGACTGCCGAGAGACGCTCCTTTTTCGACAAGGAGAATGTTGATCGGTAGTTTCTGAGTGGCCGATTCATTGTGCCGGGCCACTAGATCCGCAAGATGAATCGAGAACGCCAGACCGGAAACACCGCCGCCGATAATCAAAACGTCTGTTCTAACACTGTCTTCTTTCATCATGACGGATAAAATTCCTGATGGTTGGGGGACTGACTAAGGAAGGTGGCATTTTAGCACAAACTTAAATTTTTCAACGAAAAAATAACCGCCGGACACGTGTCTTATTTTCGCTTTGCCAGAAAATGCTTGATCAGGTGGGCCTGTTTAGCTCCTTCGGATTCTATCAAAAAGGAATCGTGTCCGTACCCGGCATCGATCTCGCAATAGGTCGCGTCAATATTATGCATCTTAAGCTGACGAACCATATCATGCGACTGAACCGACGGATAAAGCCAGTCGGATTTAAACGCAATCACGAGAAAACGCGCATGATCAAGGCTCCCCTTCTTAAAGAGCTTGTCTCCTGAAAGATCAAAATAATCCATCGCCTTGGTAATATAGAGGTAGGAGTTTGCGTCAAAACGTTTCACAAAACTCTGCCCGCGGTATTGCAGGTATCCTTCCACTTCAAAATCCGGTGAAAACTGGAACCCGCCGTTGTCTTCCTTCACTCTGCGCGCAAACTTTTTCTCCATCGATTCATTACTCATGTAAGTAATGTGCCCAAGCATGCGGGCCACCGCAAGTCCGTGTTCGGGCAAGTCTTTACCGTAATAATTCCCTTCCTGCCAGTCCGGATCTGCCATAATGGCCTGACGCCCGACCTCATTGAAGGCAATCTGCTGGGGGGAATGTTTCAAGGTTGCCGCAATCGGAATGACACATTCAATCCGGTCCGGATAAAGCGCGGCCCACTGAAGGGCCAGCATGCCTCCCATGGATCCGCCAATCACCGCGTAAACCTTCTGAATACCCAACTGATCGATCAACATAACCTGGGCATGAACCATGTCTGCAAGGGTCACCACGGGAAATTCTAGTGCGTAAGGTTTTCCGGTTTTGGGATTCGTCGAAGAAGGGCCCGTGCTTCCTTTGCACCCGGCAATGACATTAATGCAAATCACAAAATATTTCTCGGTATCCAGTGCGCGGCCCGGCCCGATCATGAATTCCCACCAGCCTGGGTCTTTTTCATCTTTGTGTGACCCTGCCGCATGCGCGTCCCCGGTAAAAGCGTGCATCACAAGGACCGTATTCGACTTTTCAGAGTTCAACACACCGTAAGTTTCATACGCCAGGGTCAAAGGCGCGAGGGTCTTTCCCGACTCAAGCCTGAGCCCTTCCGGAAATACATGAAATTTTGTGTCAACCGTTCCGAGACCTTTAGTCATCGTGCACAATCCTCAAAAAGCCATGTGGATAAATATCGTTCCCCCGTATCACAAATAACAGTGACAATCGTCTTTCCCTTTGATTCAGGCCGTCGCGCAATCTCAAGAGCCGCCCAAACATTCCCGCCTGCCGAAATACCGCCCAAAATCCCTTCCTGCCTCGCCAACTGCCTTGCCGTTTCTCCGGCATCCTCATTTTTCACCTTGATAATTTCGTCGTAAATCCGGGTGTTGAGAACGCCTGGGATGAAACCCGCCCCGATCCCCTGGATCTTATGAAGACCGGGTTTCCCTCCCGACAACACCGGAGAATCAGCCGGCTCAACGGCGATAATTCTAGCAGAAGGTTTCTTCTTTTTCAGCACTTCTCCTACACCCGTTAACGTCCCCCCGGTCCCGACACCCGCAACGAAAAAATCAACCTTGCCCTCCGTATCACGCCAAATTTCATCCGCGGTTGTTTTTCGGTGGACCTCGGCATTCGCGGGGTTATTAAACTGTTGGGGCATAAAACTGCCGGACGTGTTCAACTGAATCTCGGAGGCCTTCTCCACAGCACCTCGCATCCCCTTCGACCCTTCCGTCAAAACCACCTCCGCCCCAAAAATCTTGAGAAGCTGGCGACGCTCCACACTCATCGTATCCGGCATCGTCAGAATCAGCTTATAGCCGCGCGCCGCCGCAACAAAAGCCAACGCAATCCCGGTATTGCCGCTGGTCGGTTCCACAATGGTTCCGCCGGGCTTGAGCTGGCCATTTTTTTCCGCCGCATCAATCATCGCGACTCCTATTCTATCCTTAATGCTCGACATCGGGTTGCAGGATTCAAGCTTGACCAGCACGTCAGCCTGCAGGCCTTCCGTTAACCGGTTTAACCGGACAAGCGGCGTATTGCCAACCGATTGAGTAACGTCTTCTAGTATCCGTGCCATAGGGCCCCTCCTGGTTTACAATGGTAATGATATTCGAGCCAGAAAACCAAACTTCTTTAATTGGATCCGGTTCTCTTATCCTTGGAAATCTTCAAGCTTTTTGTAATGCCTGATCGATATCTGCCAGGATATCGTCAATATGTTCAAGGCCGATCGACAGGCGAATAAAATCAGGTGTCACACCGGTTGCGGCCTGCTCCTCAGCGGAAAGTTGCTGATGCGTCGTACTTGCAGGATGAATCGCAAGGGTCTTCGCATCACCAATATTCGCGAGGTGTGAAATCAGTTCAAGGGAATCGATAAATTTCTTACCCGCCTTGAGGCCTCCCTTAATGCCAAACCCGACGATGGCACCCGCCCCGTTCGGAAGATACTTTTTTGAGCGCGCCTTTTCAGAGCTGGAAGCAAGACCCGGATAATGGACCCACGCTACCTTAGGATTCTTTTCAAGGTGTTTCGCAACATGAAGGGCATTTTCCGAATGCTTCGGCATCCGTAAATGCAGGGTTTCAAGTCCTTGCAAAAAAAGAAATGCGTTAAAAGGAGAAAGGGCGCACCCCAGATCCCGAAGCATGGTCACTCTGGCCTTGACGATATAGGCAATGTTTCCAAACGGTTGCAAATGATCAACAAAATTGATTCCGTGATAACTCGGATCCGGATCCGCAATCAGGGGGAATTTCCCGTTCGTCCAGTCAAACTTCCCCGAATCAACAATCAGTCCTCCGAGCGACGTCCCGTGTCCTCCTATAAATTTCGTCGCTGAATAAACGGTCACATCGACACCATGATCAAACGGCTTGAGAAGGTACGGCGAGACCGTATTGTCCAGCACAAGAGGAATCCCGTTTTTATGCGCCACCCCGGCCAACCCCTCTAAATCGGCCACATCAAGCTTGGGATTACCGATCGATTCGGCATAGACCGCTTTGGTCCGGGGAGTGATCGCCTTCTGGAACCCCTGCAAATCGTTCGACTTCACGAACTTCACCTTGATACCGAGCCTCGCGAAAGTGTAATGCAGAAGATTGTAGGTTCCGCCGTAAAGATTATCCGCCGAGACGATCTCGTCGCCTGCCTGCGCAATATTGAGGAGCGCGAGCGTGATCGCGGACTGGCCGCTTGAAACAGCAAGCGCGCCGACACCGCCGTCAAGTTCCGCAATCCGCTTCTCGAGAACATCCGTGGTTGGGTTCATAAGCCGCGTATAAATATTCCCGAATTCCTTCAGTCCGAACAAATTCGCGGCGTGATCCGTGCTCTTGAACTGATACGATGTGGTCTGGTAGATCGGCACCGCTCGAGCCCCGGTCACCGGATCAGCAGTCTGTCCCCCATGCAATAAAATAGTTTCACTTTTGAATTTCTTTTCTGTCTGGCTCATAATATTTCCTCCACTGACGATCGTTTAAAGTAAAAAACTCCCCTCATCAAATAAAATACATATTTGCATATTCCGAACGAATCTTTTTTTCGTTCGCCTGTTCAAGGCTCGTTCCGTCCAGAATACCCACGGTCACATTATAGAGTTCCCGCATCACACTACGAATGGCGCAAGAATGAGTCCCCTGGCATTCAGGACATTGAGCCACGCGCCCGGGCTCAACACAGACGACCGGCGCCATGGATCCTTCAAAAACACGGATGACATCGCCGAAAGTAATCTCGCCGGGTTGACGGGCAAGTAGATACCCACCCCCCTTTCCTTTGCGGCTCAATAAAAGTCCTTTGTTTTTAAGCTCGAGGAGAATCACCTCTAAAAACTTTTTGGGAATCGACTCCTTTTCCGCAATTTCAGCCGCCAGCACAGGTTCCCTGGAGCTAAATCTTGAGGCAAGATGAAGCATGGCGAGCAAGGCATATTTAGTCTTATTTGATATCATAGTCTACTCATCCTATCGGAATGATAGGATTATATTTGTAGATCAGCATCATGTCAAGCGTTTCCATGATCTCGTAACCACGACAAATGACAACCAGGGATCACAGGTCGGCTTTGCACCCATTGCGCCCATAAATACTCATAATAGATTTCGCTCTATTAATAATAGAGATCAAAATTTAAAATCCACAATTCACCTTCTCAATTTCCTGGACGTCGTTTACCTTCAAACCAACGGCAATCAAAAGGAGAACAACTATGGGGAGCGAAGCATCGTGGGAATATGTGGTACGGGATTTTCTGGAGGTTAAATGCGCACTGAAAGAGCAGGAGCAAGAGTATCTTTTGGATTTTTTGAAAACAAAAGGCATTAGCGAGGAACCGGTCAGGATCTATCCTGCCTTCTCTATCGCCGACTGTCTTGTGGTTGTCACAGACGGCATGAAAGCAAAAAGAAGGTGGTTTTATCACCGGGGGAAAAAGAAAATGGAAGAATAATTCTCACAACGGTCAACGCACAAACCCAAAAGTCAAAATGATTTTATTCGTCGTGCATCCTACCCTGCGTTGAATTATAACCCGGCTGCCTTGCGAAGCTCCCGTGCTTCAAAGGAAGTCAGAAAACGGCCTTCACCAAGCAGAAGATTGGAAAGTTTGATAGGCCCAAAGGAAATCCGAACAAGCGTCACAACCTCGTAACCAAATTTTTGAAACACGCGACGGATCTGGCGTTTTTTCCCTTCCCTGAGCTGAACCATCAAATGACGTTTCGAGACCGGACGAATTTGCTCGAGCTTTAAATGACCGTCGAATGCGTGAAAACCGTTAATGACCTTCCCCGTATCTTCCGGCCGCCACGCCCGGTCCAAAGTGACCTCATACCATTTTTCAACATGATACCGGGGGTGAAGGAGCCTGTGAGACAATTCACCGTCATTGGTAAGGAGCAGAATCCCCATCGAATCCTTATCAAGCCTTCCCACCGGAAAAACGCGTATCTTTCCCCGGCTCCCCTGGCGGGTCGCGTTGACAAGTTGTCTTGGCAGGAGATCATAAACAGTTTTTTTGGCGTAGGCGTCCTGCGCTGTAACCACATAACCTACCGGTTTATTCAGGACGTAGTAAACATTCGGAGAACATTCAAGCACTTTGCCCCGGTAAGCAATGGTATCCTTCGCAAAATCTACCTGACGCCCTAAATCGCAGACGATTTCACCGTTCACGGTCACCGCACCGTTGGTAACAAACACCTCGCATTTTCTCCGTGACCCCAAACCCGCCGTCGCTAGCGCGTGAGCAATCCTCATGACCCTTTTGCTCCTTTGGCGAGTTCCGCGTAATACAGGGTGCGCCCTTCAGCCGCCCATTTGACCTCATAATTGGTTTTCATCGTCCCTCCCAAAATCCGCTCGTTGACCGTTTCACGGACATTGTCCCAGAGTTCACGGGTCACGGCTATTCCTTTTTTCATGTCTGTAAAATAGTCGAGATCATCGGTCGCGATCTCGAACAAC
Source organism: uncultured bacterium (assembly GCA_964445745.1). Classification (GTDB taxonomy): domain Bacteria; phylum Omnitrophota; class Omnitrophia; order Omnitrophales; family Aquincolibacteriaceae; genus UBA1443. Next base: position 17,842 of record CAYULU010000027.1, read on the forward strand.
CCGCCCGGCAACAACCGGGAGTGGATCAACTTCAAAAAATCTTCCGAAAACGTGCGCCGGGCCCGGTGACGTCTTTTGGGCCAGGGATCCGGGAAATACATGTGAAAAACACTGACACTCAAGGGGCCCAGCGCCTCTTCAAGAAATTTTCTCGATTCGGCCTGGATAAACCGGATGTTTTTAACTTCCTCCCTTTCCGCTCGCATTTTTCGCCGCTTCATGTACTTGGCGATCCGGTCGATCCCGATAAAATTAATTCCCGGATTTTCTTCTGCCCGCGCAACAAGAAAGCTCCCCTTCCCGCATCCTATTTCAACTTCCACCGGATTTTCATTTCCAAAAAACTCCCGGAAGGAAATGGGCAGATAAGTCCCTTTTACAAACGCCCAAGACATACCAGTGTCTCCAAATGGCGGGTCCGGGGGAAAAAATCAAACGGGATAATCCGCTCTATTTTCCACCCATCTTTAAGCAAGGCCAGGTCCCTCGACAAAGATTCCGGGGAACAGGATAAATAAAAAAGGGTTGAAATCCCGTCCGATTGATTGAGTGTTTGGATGGCGCTTGGGTAAAGCCCGCTTCGAGGCGGATCAATGAGTGCCACACAATGCCGTCCCCCCAAGGTACTCAAAATTTCCGGCAAAAGTTTTTCAACCTGTCCTTCAAGAACCTTCACATGCTCCAGCTTGTGGTACGCAATGTTATGTTTTGCGAGCCGGACCGAATCGTATCCGGATTCGATCATCACCACCTCTTGTGCCAGATCGGCAAGCGCCAGTCCGAAAAGCCCCACCCCTGAATAAAGATCCAGCAACACCGTCTCCGGATTCCAGACGCTCCCTGTCGATATCGTGCCCGCAACCTTTCCCAGGATCGAAAGATTCGCCTGGAAAAAAGTGTCCAGCGAATAAAAAATTTTCCTCCCCCGAATTGTCACCGAAAAATAATTTTCCGGATTCATCCGAAGGGATCGCCGGCCAATTCCTCCCCATGCCACCTTGCCTTCTTCTCCGACGCGGACAGTAAGGTTGGCATTGCGATATTCACCCGCCACAGCTTTTACGGTCGCTTCTTCTCGAAGCTTCGGTAAAAAATCGTTGATCTCTTTTCGGGCGATCGGGCACACGGTCACATCTTCAAGCTTGTGGGTATTCTCAAGCATAAATCCCATCCGCCAACGACCTTCCCGGTCCCTTCGAAACGTAAGATCCAGACGGTTTCTGTAATAATACAAGTCCGGCGAAGGCACCACCGATTCAAAAACCGACGGATCCAACCCCTCGATAGTACCGGTTAAAAGGCCCTGAAGAGCCTTTTCTTTGATGAAAAGCTCCTCGTCGTAGGAAATGTCCTGATACTTGCATCCACCGCAAGAACCGAACAACGGGCACAGAGGCGTCATCTTCAAGAGAATTTTTCCTTTTCCGGTTTAAATATCCGTCACCACTCGCAAACGACTACGCCTTTCGTTAAATTCGGAGAATCATTGTCCGTGTCTTGTTTCCCCTTTTAAAAAGAGGAAATACTCACCGAACCTGACGAACAGCCTAGAGGCGGCTTCACAAGTATTTCCAACCCGTTGTTTCTCAAGGAGTTGGAAAATGCAAAAGGGACTTATGAAACCGATTCTACTGGATAAGCATAAGAAAATTTGAGAGCACCCCACGTGACAGGGTTGTCTTGTGTCACGTACTTGAATTCACAACGTCTGCTCGCCTGCTCAGGCGGGCTGATTTGATCCGTGCCCCAGGATCTGCAGAAGAGCCTGTTCAAGAGAAAAACATTTGAACCCGAATCCGCTTCGGGTCAACTTCCTGGGGAGCGCTTTTTGACCCGTCAAAACAATCTCCGCCATTTCTCCCAAGAGAATACGCAAAGCCAGCGGCGGCACTCTGAGGAAATTCGGCCGCTTCATGATTTTCCCGAGAACGTTGCAAAAAATATCCATCTTTTGCGGAACAGGCGCCGTCACGTTCACCGGACCACTCAGGGAATCTTCCCAAAGTAAAAAGATCAACGCTTCAATCAAGTCATCCCGATGTATCCAGGGGATCCACTGCTCCCCATTGCCCAGCGGTCCTCCGAGAAACGATCGGAAGGCCGGGATCATTCGTCCCAGCATGCCCCCATTTTTCTCAAGTACCACCCCAAACCTTGCGAGGACAACACGAACTCCGGTTCCGGCAGCGCGCAGAGCTGATTCCTCCCAACACTCACAAACCTCGGCCAAAAAACCTTTTCCCCGAGGGCTTGTCTCCGTCACATCGTCATCAGGTACGTGTCCATAATAACCGGTCGCGGAGGCGTTAATCAAAATTTTTGGACGCCGGGACACATTTTTGATCGCCTGAACAATCGCGCAGGTTGCATCAATCCGGCTCGAAAGAATTTTATGTTTACGATCCGGCGTCCACTTCCCCGAAGCAATACTCTCTCCGGCCAAGTTGATGATCGCATCTGAACCTTCCACGAACTCCCACCAACCGCCGATACTTCGCCCGTCCCACGGCACCAACGTCCGGCCCGCAGCATCTTTCACCACCTGTGCAACACTGCGAGTTAAAACAAAAAGCTCGTTATGGCGCTCGCTCAGCACCTCGCAAAGCCGCTTTCCGATAAATCCCGTGGCGCCTGCCAGTACAATTCTCATCCGTAGACCGCAGTTGAAATCATCTTGATTGAAAAGTTGCAGGAAAAGGAAGGAAGCACCTTGTTAAAGGCAACTCCAGGTCTGACGGTTTTTTTCAAAGGCACGGATCGACGGTTCATGTTCGAGAGTAATACCGATGTCATCCAGGCCTCGAAGAAACCGCTCTTTAATCGCAGGATCGATTTCAAAATGAAACTTTAGATCCTGAAGACGGGTGTGAAGCGTCACAGTTTGGTTCTGCAGGTGAATGGACGCTTCAAGACCTGCCTCAGTGGCAGTGGCCTTAAAAATTTCATCCACGTCCCGGGATGAAAGCTCGATCGTCAAAAGACCGTTCTTCACGGAATTATTCCTGAAAATATCCGCAAAGGCTGGAACCCGGTGACCCCCGTCTTCTACCCACGGGGCAATCACGACACGGATCCCGTACTGACACACCGCCCAGACTGCATGCTCACGGCTTGACCCACAACCAAAATTGTTTCTCGTAACAAGCACAGTCGCGTTCCAGTAGCGCTCCTGATTCAGGATAAATTGCGGGTTCGGTTTTCCGTCGGGCAGGTAACGCCAGTCATAAAAAAGCGACTCGCCAAATCCGGTGCGCCGGATCGATTTCAGAAACTGTTTTGGGATAATCGCGTCCGTGTCAACGTTCGCACGATCCAGCGGCGCCACCTTCCCTCTAAAATTTTCAAATGCTTTCATTTTCTATTCTCCCGCCGTGTCCCTCACAGGTCATCAGGCGTATTGATAAACCTTCAAGAACCGCAAAACGGCATTCACATTTTCCGGATATCAACAAAATGTCCGGCCACCGCAGCCGCCGCGGCCATTTCCGGGCCCACCAGATGGGTGCGTCCATCTTTTCCCTGTCGCCCTTCAAAGTTGCGGTTTGAAGTCGAAGCACACCGCTCCCCCGGCCGCAACTGATCGGGATTCATCGCAAGACACATACTGCACCCTGATTCCCGCCATTCACATCCCGCTTCTTTAAAAATCACGTCCAGACCTTCTGATTCTGCCTGGGCCTTAACTTTTTGCGACCCCGGGACCACAAGAACTCGAACATCCTGGGCCACTTTGCGGCCTTTCAAATAATTCGCCGCAACACGAAGATCTTCAATTCGCCCGTTCGTGCAACTGCCAATGAAAACCGTGTTGACTTGAATGTCCGTCATCTTCATCCCGGACTTAAGTCCCATGTAATGGATCGCCTTTTCCACATCCGCACGGCTGTACCCTTGCACCTGTTCCGGAGCCGGGACAACACCATCCACATCCGTCACCATGCCGGGACTTGTTCCCCACGTTACCTGGGGAGCAATCCGGGAGGCATCGATCACAAGCTCCCGGTCAAACTTTGCGCCCTGATCCGTCGGAAGCGTTTTCCAGTAAGCAATCGCCGCCTCAAGATCTTTGCCCTTAGGAGCATACGGTGGATGGGCTTCAGTAAAATAACGAAATGTAGTTTCATCCGGAGCAATCATCCCGCTTCGCGCTCCCGCCTCAATCGCCATATTACAGATCGTCATACGTCCTTCCATCGAAATCGCACGGATCGCCTCTCCACAAAATTCAATCGCGTAACCTGTGCCCCCTGCGGTCCCAATCATGCCGATCAATTTCAAAATCATGTCTTTGGCCGTTACGGGAGATGGAACCCGGCCGGTAAATTCCACTTTAAAAGTCTTCGGCTTTTTCTGAAGAAGACACTGGGTGGCAAGAACATGTTCGACTTCGGACGTCCCGATCCCGAACGCCAAAGCCCCGAACGCACCATGGGTCGCCGTGTGAGAATCTCCGCAAACAATGGTGGTCCCCGGCAATGTAATTCCAAGTTCAGGCCCGATAATATGAATCACGCCCTGCCGGTCACTGTGAAGATCATACAAAGTGACACCGAACTCCTTGCAGTTGCGGGTAATCGCCTCCATCTGCTCCTTCGCGATTAAATCCTTGATATTAAAACGGTCTGCCGTCGGCACATTATGATCCATGGTCGCAAACGTCAGTTCGGGATGACGAACCTTGCGTCCTGCCAAGCGGAGCCCTTCAAAGGCCTGGGCGCTCGTCACTTCATGGACAAGGTGACGGTCAATAAAAAGAACCGCCGTTCCGTCAGGAAGCGTGGTGACCACATGTTTTTCCCAGATTTTTTCGAATAATGTTTTTGGCATAGGGGCACAATTATATGGCTTTGGCCCAAAATCGCAAGGATTCTGAAAGGACCGAGAAAAGAGAAGTTATCGTCGTTTATCAGCTCGGGAACGGAAGAGAATCAGCCGGTGCTTTGCAAGAAAGAAGAAAGTCCGTTGGATTGCCCGGAAGTTGATGCGCTCACTCAAGTACGATTAGCCGGGAGATCCGGGACGGGAGCATAAACCGCTGGACTTACCGGGCGATAAGAGCTGAAGCCGGGAACTTTTGAGTTGCCTCAGGCGCCGCCACAAAAGACGGCACAAGCTGTCGTTTTTGAAAGAGACTTCCCCTCGGAAGATCGAAGGAATGATCAGTACCGAGGAACGGCCCAAAGAAGTTGAGAAGAGGACGATCCCGGGGCATTGGGAGGGCGATCTATTGATAGGTCGGAACCAGCAGTCAACGCTTGGATCAATCAAAGCACCGAATGAGCCCTACAAATAATAAAAAATTCTGTCAGCTTCATACCGTCTAATCCTTCGTTTCATTCATTGTCAGTTAATCCTAATCAGTTTTTCGTAAAAATTTGTGCGACGATACGATAGTTTATCCCAAGAATATTCTTTAGACTTTTTAATATTTATTTCACTCATTCGATTAAGCTTTGAAGGGTTTTGAATTAATTCGATAATCTTGTTAGCAAACCCATCTACATCATCGGGCTCAAACATAAATTCAGTATCCAATAATTCAGGAATACCATTTACAGGGGTCGATAAACATGGCAGGCCTACAGCCATCGCTTCAATCATGGATCTAGGTAGTCCCTCCGATCGTGCTGGAAGTACAAATAAATCACTCTTCACCAATTCATTTCTAACATCGTTAGGAGATGTCAACAACCCTACAAACTTCACATAATTATCTACACCTAATTTCTTCGCATACGTTTCAAAATGCTTTCGTTTTGATCCGTCGCCAATAAACCTAACACTACAATTACAGTTATCGTCTCTTAACTTCTTAAGTATTTTTATAAGCGTGCCATGACCTTTTATATAGTTATTTATACTATTTGCTGTATGAATAATGATGTATTCTTTTTTATCACTTGAGTATTTTTTGGGATCTCCAAAGTATCCATCCCTTAAATCAATTGTAGAATAATAAGTCTCAAAATGTCGGCTGTCCTCACCATTCGCCCTCGCGTATGAAGGATATTTTGTTTGCAAATAATTTCGAGTAACATATGAAACACCATTTGCGTTCTTAACAGCTTCTTTTAATTTCCTTGTATATATTATGCGAGCTATTTGGTTAGAAGCATATGCGTTACTAGGGTCTGCTACCACCTCTACGAAGTAAGGCCTTCTTTTTTGCCTGTAAAAATCAAGCACCATAAAGGCAGACACTGAGGGCAATCTTATTATTGCATAATTTGCATTTGCTACAGCTTCTTTAGAAGCTTTCCGGAACTTGAAATAAGATTTAAGATATTCTTTCATGCCCCTCATACTTGGGAGCTCTACAATTCTTACATTAGGGCCATCAACCCTTCTATAATTTTTAATTTCTTGTTTTGAAACAAATTTAACC
>CAYULU010000028.1:0-23085 GCA_964445745.1 uncultured bacterium
CGAGGCGGTTTCACAAGTATTTCCAACCCATTGTTTCTCAAGGGGTTGGAAAATGTAAAAAGGACTTATGAAACCGCTTCTAACTTCGCGCCTTATGCGTTGAACGTTATGCTGCTCTTAAAAGTCTTCTTGCTTCTCCGACCAGATAAAAAGAGCCCGTGACAAGAATGGAAGACCCGGCATGGCTCCCTTCCCGGACCCGCAAAATTGCCTCCCGGATATTCTGTGCCGGGATCGCGATTTTGAAAAGCCCTTTCGCTTGCTCAAGCAAAACCCCGACCGATCTGGCCCGCGGATTTTGAATTTTTGTCAGGATAATCTTCTGAAACCGTTGACTCAGGATACGTAACATAACTTCTGAATTTTTGTCCTGCATCGCCCCAAAGATCACCCAGGTTTTCTGAGGACAACAAAGACCGGCGGCCGCTTTCACCATCCCTTGTACCGAAACAGGATTATGAGCACCGTCCAGAATAAATTCCCTTCGAAAGGCGCGGAGGCGCTCCATGCGTCCCGCCCAGTTTTGTTTTTCAACCGCCCGGGGGTAGCTTTCAGGATTGACCGGAAAACCAAAAGCCAGCCGGAGAACACGCGCGGCCTGGATCGCAGTCCCGGCATTCATTTTTTGAAAATCGCCCGCGAGTCCGATTTTGTTTTCCCGGTACGGCACCGATTCGATCCGGTGAGCCCCCATGGCCCGAACCTGCCGCCAGATGACACGCTCCGCTTCGGGACGTTGCCCGCCACTGATCACGAAACAGTTTTTTTTGATGATCCCCGCCTTTTCGCGGGCAATCTTTGCAACCGTGTTTCCCAAAAAGTTTTCATGATCCAGATGGATCGGCGTCAGGATCACTACGGGTGAGCAAAGAACATTGGTCGCGTCAAGCCGTCCTCCAAGACCAATCTCAAAAATTCCGACCTTCCGCCGGGTCTTTGAGAAAAGCCATATGGCCAGAAAGGTCATGATCTCAAAATAAGTCAGAACCCCAAGCCGCGGAGGCAAAGGATTTTGGACGAGTAATCTTTGAATGTCCGAAAGTCCCTCGCCCCAGAGAGCCTGGGAAGCCAACGCACCGTTCATGCGAATTCTTTCCCGGACCGTTTCAACATGCGGGGAGTGATAATACCCGACGGGGATCCGGTTTTCTTTCAAAATAGATTCCAGAAAAAAACCCGTGGAGCCTTTTCCGGTCGTCCCGGTGATGAGCACGGAGAGAAAGTTTTGATCGGGCCGGCCTGCCGCACGAAGAAGATGCCCCATGCGTTGCAAATTGAAAAAAGAGTTTTTTGGATATTCGGAAAGCTTCTCGAGATTCAAAAAACTGTTGAGGTAATCTAGGGATTGAGAGTAGTTCATCGTTGTACGCAACGCATAAGGCTCTAACGCACCAAGGAACAACCTTTCCGTTATCCGTTGAGCGTCGCGCCCGGCGTGAGTTAGTGTCTGAAATGTCTTTCCCCGGTGAAGGCCATGGCAATCCCGACCGCATCACAGGCCGCAATCACCTCAGAATCCTTGATCGACCCGCCGGGCTGGATGATGGCCTTGATCTTGTGTTGGGCCGCAAGTTCGATTGAATCCGGCATCGGAAAAAAGGCATCGGAGCCGACGTAAGCCCCTTCAGCAAGATACCCGGCTTTTGAAATCGCGATCTGCATGGAATCCACCCGGGACATTTGTCCGGCGCCGATCCCCACGGTCCGCTTACCCTGGGTCAGAATAATCGCATTGGACTTCACCACTTTCGAGCACTGAAATGCAAAAACAAGGTCGTCCATTTCTTTTTCATTCAGCTTTGCCCGGGTAACAAAACGGAGATTCTTTTTAAGCTTGCTCATGTGGTCCCTGATGGGACGGTTCTTTTCCTGGACCAGAACACCGCTTCGCAAGAATTTAAACTCGTAGGGATAAGGTTCCTGAAAACTATCCACTTCCATGAGCCTCAGGTTTTTACGCGTTTTCAAAATCTTCAACGCCCCCGGTTTGAAAGCCGGCGCCACCAGCACTTCAAAAAACCCAAGCTTCCCGAGGATCCTTTGAGCCGTCGCAAGGTCGCAGGTGCGATTCAACCCTACAATTCCCCCAAAGGCCGAAAGGGAATCCGAATCAATCGCGTCTTCAACCGCCTTAACGAGATCAGGCGCGGAAGCGATTCCGCAGGGGTTGTTGTGCTTGATCACGCAGGCGGCGGGCACGCCAAACTCCGCGAGCACGTCCATGGTGGCTTCGATATCAAGCAGGTTGTTGTAGGAGAGTTCCTTCCCGTGAAGCTGTTTCCAGTTCACTGACGCTTTGCGGGTAGCATACGAATAAAAAGCCGCTTTCTGATGGGGATTTTCTCCGTAACGAAGGTCTTGAGCCTTTTTGAAATGGGAAACAAAATGAGCGGGAAGCGTATTTTCTTCCGTTTGTTTCTTCTGGACCGCCAGGTACTGACTGATCACCGCATCATATGACGAGGTCCGCTCAAAAACCTTTTGCGCCAATTCAAAGCGAAGTTCTCGCGTAACAGATCCGCGGTTTGATTCCATTTCTTCCGTTACCCGGGCATAATCCGCCGGATCAGTCACGACGGTCACCGACTCGTTATTTTTGGCCGCTGATCGTAGCATCGACGGCCCCCCGATATCGATAAATTCAATCGCTTCATGAAGCTTGAGGTTTCCCTTTGCCGTTGCCGATTCGAAGGGATAAAGATTCACAACCACGAGGTCAATCGGCAGAATCCCGTGCTGTCGGGCCTGCTGACAATGGCTTTTTTTTGAGCGAAGATAAAGAAGCCCTCCGTGAATTTTGGGATGAAGAGTCTTGACACGTCCGTCAAGCATTTCGGGAAATCCGGTAAATTCGTCAACCGCCTTGGCCGGCACACGGGCTTCCCGAAGCGCTTTAAGCGTTCCGCCCGTGGAAAGAATTTCGACGTGGTGCTTGCACAAGGCCTTGGCGAATGGAATAAGTCCGTTTTTATCGGAAACGCTGATCAGTGCTCGACGGATAACTTGTCTGGACATAATACCTGAATCCTCCTTTTTAAAAAGCGGTGAAGCCGCAATGTGACGGGACCGGGAACCTCCCGGCCGATCTTTCGTCCGTCCAGTTCCCTAACCGGAAGAATTTCCCAGGATGTATTAGAAAGGAAAGCTTCGTCCGCGTTGAAAAAATCGTGTCGTGTAAGGTTCGATTCTCTGACCTTAAGTCCGAGTTCGAATGCGCATTTTATCACAAAGCGCCGGGTCACTCCATTTAAGATTAGGTGCTCGGGCGGGGTCAGTAAGACACTTTTGCTCTGTTGTCTCCCTCCACCGGAAGATCCCCGAAATCCCCGGCACGCCTCCCGGGAGCGAATGAGAAAAATATTGGCAGATCGGGTTTCTGTCACATAACTCCCCTGATCAAGAAAAACCCAGTCAAAAGCTTTCCCGGGATTGGGTTCCGTACTGGCCATCACGGCCTGCTGGTAAGCGGATGTCTTTGCCTGATACGCGAAAGCTTTTGCGCTCCCTCTCGGGAATGATGCCGTTTTAAGAGAAACTCCTTCCTTAAATAACCCGGGAGAAATTTCCGGTCGGCCCAGTATCACGAAAATTTGCTTTTCAAACCATGTCAACCGAATCGAAACATCCTTCACGGCTGAGACCGAAAGAACATGGTTGATGTCCCGTTTGATTCTCTTTAAATCAGGAAGCTCTTCATATCCCACCGTCCTTGCCGATTCCCGAAAACGAATCAGATGCTCCTCGAAGTGAAGAATCCGGCCGGCATAGGCCCTCATGCTTTCAAAAACTCCCACGGCCTCGTCTTTTAAAAGTGCCAGCGTCTGTTGATCCGTAACTTCTTTTCTCCCGGAATAGACTTTGTAAGACATCAATGTCTTCATCGGTTGGAAGGTACTCTGCATTTTGCGTTCTTGGGCCATAAGCTCCCAACCCCCTCTGAGTTCTTCAGCGCCTGCATTAACGCTTTCGCCTTATGCAAGGTTTCTTCATATTCTTTTTCCGGATTTGAATCCCAAACGATCCCGGCGCCCACCTGAAGATTTCCCCGATTTCCCTTCAGCACAATGGTCCGAATCACAAGGTTCAGATCCATCTCACCATAAAAACCAATATACCCGAGGGATCCGGTATAAATCCCTCTCGGAACGGGTTCAAGCTCCTCGATAATTTCCCGGCAACGAATCTTGGGACAACCCGTGATCGTCCCTCCGGGGAACATTGCTTTGATCAAATCAAACGCATCTTTTTCTTTCATCAGTCGTCCCGTAATCCTGGAGACCAGGTGCACCACATGAGAATATTTTTCGAGGGTCATAAAATCCTTTACTTTCACAGACCGGTAATCGCAAACCCGCCCGAGGTCGTTGCGTTCAAGATCCACAAGCATGAGATGCTCCGCTCGTTCCTTGGGATTGAGTAAAAGTTTTTTACGCCACTCCCGAAACTTTCTCTCCGCACCATAGGCCTTACACGTTCCGGCAATCGGCCGCGTTTCACAATGGCGTCCCCGTTTCCGAATCAAGCGTTCCGGCGAGGCACTCACAATCCGGAGGTCCCGGATTTTGAAAAAAGAGGAAAACGGCGAAGGATTAATCGCGCGAAGTTTTCCATAAAGTGACACCGCCGAACCGCTAAAGTCGAAACAAAACCTTTGGGAAAGATTCGCCTGATAGATATCCCCCGCTCCGATATACGCCTTCGCTCGTTGGACCATTTTCTTGAATTGCCCTCGGGACATTTCCGCCCTGATTTTTCTGACACGAAACCCCGTTGTCGTGAAAATCCGATTTCTAAAAAAACGTTTCATCTTTTCGATGTTTCGCCTTGTATCTTCCGGCCTGCAGGCATGGGTCACCAGATGATAAACACATTTTTTGTGATCAAAAACAATCACGTCCCTGAAAAGACCGAAATAAGCCGTCGGGATCTCCGTTTTTTTTCCCCCGCGCACACAAACCGGGTCACAAAATTCAGCGGCTTCATATCCCAGATAACCGGCAAGCCCTCCGGTAAAAAACGGACGCCCCTTGTCTTTTTTCTGATTCAGTAGGCTTCGGAGGCAAGAAAATATTTCGCGGGCCAGATATTTTTTTTTATTGGCACCTTCCAGACGCAGAAGATGATTGCTAAGACTGACTTCGCTTTCCGGGGAAAACCCGATATAGGAATACGTCGGGTCGGGAGGAGTATCGTGATGGCTGTCGAGGAAAAAACAAACCTGGTACTCGCGTTCAATATTCTGAAACACTTCCCATGGAGTGAGGGATGACCGGAACTGCCGGATATGAAGAGGCATGGCTTTTTTGCTCATCCATCACCGGACATCATCTTGTGGGCCGGCCCGGTCAGGGAAGAGAAGGATCAATCGTTATGAGAATAAAAAACGAGCCCGGTTGCGAGTTTGGGATAAAAATAAGTCGATTTTTGCGGCATACGTTCATTCACCGCACCCATTTTTTCAAGCATGTCTACTTTCGGAGGTTTCAAAAAGAAAGCGGCTTGTGCCGTTCCCTCACTGACAGGCTTCAAGGCACCCTTCACCGTATGCTCAAACTTCAGCAAGCCCTCCCACCGCGATTCGGGGATTCCCAGAACCCGGGCCAAGATCAGGTGACCAAGCACATTCACGTTCAGGTCATACCAGACGTCCGGCTTTCCTTGTACCATGCAGGCCTTGGCTTTTTCCTTATCGATCATTTTCAATATAAAGGCCTTTTCATCCCTGAGCACAAGCCCCAGAGTCATTCCGCAATCATCATAGCCTGCGGTCATCGCCTCCAGTTCCGCAATCGTCGCCGGTTCCACTTTGAAAAATTCCTGGAGCTTTCGAATCGCCGTCCGATCATCCATTCCGAGCTCACTCACAATGCGATGCGTGGGAAGAACAATAAACCCGGGATCATCAAAACTGACGAGCGCCATGTACACATAGTCGTAGGGCATGAGAACCTTATCAGAAATTCCGGCATCCTTCCGAAGCTGTCTGGCATATTCCAGCGCAGTTTCATACCGGTGATGCCCGTCCGCGATGTAGACCCGTTTCGTTTTCATGATTTGATGAAGCTTGGCGTTTATGTCCGAATCAGAAATCGCCCACAGGTCATGAAAGATTTCCTCATCATCCACAGCATGAAAGATCGCGTGAGAATTCATGGGGTCCTGGATGAGCCCGCGAATTTCATACCCTTCGTCTTTATAAAGACCGAAGACCGGGGAAAGATTTGTTTGGACCATGCGGAGAAGGTTCATCCGATCCACTTTGGGACCGCGAAGAGTCTTTTCGTGGGGCACGATAATCCCGTTTTCAAAAGGCTGGAGCCGGACCCTCGCCAACAATGCACTGCGATTTTTGGTCTGCCCGCTTGCGGGGTCCTTGAATGTCTGCCGGTAAACATAGAAGCAGGGCTCTTCTTCCCTGATAAGAATATTCTTTCGCTGCCAATCCAGCAGACAATCCCGGGCACGGGTATAAGCATTGTTTTGTTCGTGGTCCGTGCCCTCTTTTTTGTTCAAGATAAGACGGACCACATTGTAAGGAGACCGATCACAAAGACTTTTCTGTTTTTCAGGAGAGATCACATCATAAGGCGGGGCAATTACATTAGAGATATTGATTTGCTTCTCGTTATAGCGCCACGCACGAAAAGGCTGGCAATCAAAAAAAAGTCCTGAAGATGTGGATGTTTCAGTTTTCATAGAGACGGGATGTTAACATACGACCTGTTCTTTGACAAGAATATCGCTACGCAGAACGTGCGGAGTACCGCAAAATAATTTCTCGTGACGCCGTACGAATTTTATTTAACCTTCGCCCCATCGGCAATCGGTCGGTCGGGAGTGACCAGGCTCAACAGGGTATCGTTCGAAGCCGCAAGGAGCATCCCGTTGGATTCCACGCCGCGGATAACCGCCGGCTCCAGATTATCAATGATAACGATCTTTTTCCCCTTAAGCTCCTCTTCACTGTAATGGGCCTTGATCCCGGCCACAATGGTCTTTTTGACTTCCCCCACCTTAATTCCCAGCACGTAAAGCCGGTCCGCGTTCGGATGCGGACTGACAGTCTCTATTTCGGCAATTCTGATGTCCAGTTTCTGAAAATCCTCGTAAGTGGCCATGACGTTTCCTTTTTAAAGTGATCAACCGGTTTTGAAATTAATACTATAAAAATCCTTCAACCCACCCTTCGTAGCACCCACAGTTTTTTAAAAATTATACATCCTGCCTGGCAAAAAGTCTGGATCGAGTGATGATCTTTGCTATCCTTTCGGAAGCTTTTCCATCCCAGAGAGCAGGGATATTTCTTTTCTTATGAGGATTTTTTAATATTTTTCCTACCGTGGCGAGCAAATTCTTCATATCCTGTCCCACAAGAATATTCGTCCCTTTTGCCACGGTAATAGGCCTCTCTGTATTTTTACGCAAAGTTAAACAGGGGACGCCTAAATAAGTCGTCTCTTCCTGAATACCGCCCGAATCAGTGATGACAAGCGTTGCACGACACTGTAACGCCAAGAAATCTACATAGCTCAGCGGAGCGGAAAAATACAACTTTTGATTTTGTTTAAAACAGAGAGATTCAAATTGTTTTCGAGTCCGGGGATGAACCGGGAAAATAAGCGGTAAAGACCGGCTGATCTTGTTCAGACTATGCATGATCGAACTCAACAAACCCATCTCGTCCACATTAGAGGGGCGATGAAGGGTGACAAGGCCATATTGTCCTAGGTTTTCTCCTGCTATATCTGAAAAAAATCCTGGATCCTTCCACCGCGCCTGAGCTTTCGGTAAAAGGCGAACCAGGGTATCAATCATCACATTCCCCACAAAATGAATTTTGTCTTTTGAAACTCCTTCTCGTAAAAGATTTTTGTTTCCATCAAGCGATGGCGTAAAAAGAAAATCCGAGATCTGATCCGTCAGCAATCGGTTAATCTCTTCCGGCATAGAACGATCGAAAGACCTCAATCCCGCCTCAACATGCCCAAACAGGACGCCCAGTTTTGCGCATACAAGCGCCGCCGCAACAGTTGAATTGACATCACCATAGGCTAATACCAGGCTCGGCCTGCGTTTCACAATCTCAGATTCCAGTCGAACCATGATTTCTGAAGTTTGACGAGCATGGCTCCCCGAGCCTACTTTCAGATTGATGTCCGGCGTTGGCAATCCAAGGTCACTAAAAAATATCCGGGACATATTGTCATCATAATGCTGGCCTGTATGAATCAGGCTTTGCCGTGTCGTTGAATATCGCTCCAGTGCGCGCATGACGGGAGCAACTTTCATAAAATTGGGCCGCGCCCCAACCACATGTAGAATATGAATCCTGTTGCCTCCGGCCCCGCACCCTCCCTTGCCCCTTCTTTTAGTTTTCATAGGCTCCTCGTTGACTGCTTAGAAAAAAGGCACCCTCGGCCAATATCCTCGCTACCCTGTACAACACTTACAATCCTTCCGGCTAACCGGTTACGGTTCTCTTCTACGCTAATCGATCGCATGTACGCACTTACTGAAGGAACCACCGTTCATCTCGTTCTTCTTCGATTCCTTTTCTCTGTAAATAACGGGTATAAATAAATGGCGCGTTTCGCCTATAACATCGGCCAAGAAGCTCTAAAAATGAAGCATGCAGCCTCACGATGCCCCTCATGGTAAGCACTTTATGAGGCAACTGGACATCGCTTGCCATGAGGGCAAGGACAATGAAAAATCTCGAGACCCATCCTGCTAGGCCGTTAACCCCCAGAAATTCGGTCTGGATACCCTGTTTACAAGACAGCTATTACCATTCCCGGATTTAAAATCTAATCGCATTTTAAAATATAATCTTTTCATAAAGCCGGACGTACTAATCATAACATATTGCATATAATGGATTTACAGCATGCCTCTTTCGCTTGATATCAGAGTGATTGGTGCTATCATAATATTCCGTTTTAATTTTCACCGTTTTTATTCACCTAATGAAGGAGGATTTAAAATCCATGGGAAAGATCAAAATTGCTATCGCGGGCTGTGGTAATTGCGCTGCGTCATTACTTGAAGGACTTGAATACTATCGCCGCATGGCCGCAGAAAAGCTGGCGGGAAAGAAAAAAGAGGTTGGCTGTCTGGGGCTGATGAATGACGACATGGGCGGGTACTTTCCCAATGATATCGAGGTGGTCGCGGCTTTTGACATTGATAAACGCAAGGTGGGCGAGCGCCTGGATGTCGCCCTCCGGGCGAAACCCAACTGCATCCTCAAGCTTTGTGATATTGCGCGAAGCAAAGTTCGGGTCGAAATGGGACACGTCCTCGACGGCGTTTCCGAACACATGCAAAACTACGCCGAAGACCGCACCTTTATCGTGGCCAATAAAAAACCGGCCAACGTCGAAAAGATCCTTAAAGAAAGCGGTGCGGAAATCCTGCTCAACTATCTGCCGGTCGGTTCGCAGAAGGCCACCGAATTTTATGCCGAAGCCTGTCTAAAAACCGGCGTGAGCCTTATCAACTGCATGCCGGTCTTTATCGTCTCCAATCCGGCATGGGCCAAACGATTTGAGGCAAAACGAATCCCCTGCATCGGCGACGACATCAAGGCCCAGATCGGGGCAACGATCACGCATCGCACCCTCGCAAAACTCTTCAGCGAGCGCGGGGTCACGATCGACCGCACGTATCAGCTCAACACCGGAGGCAATACGGACTTCCTGAATATGCTCAATCGGGCCCGGCTTGAATCCAAAAAAATTTCAAAAACTTCCGCAGTCCAAAGCCAGCTTGATATTCCTCTGGATCCCGACAATATCCATATCGGCCCTTCCGATTATGTCCCGTGGCAAAACGATAATAAAGTTTGTTACCTGCGAATTGAGGGCCGCGGCTTCGCGGGATTTCCCGTCACGTTGGAATGCCGGCTCTCCGTGGAAGATTCCCCCAACAGCGCCGGTTGCGGAATCGATGCCATCCGCGCCTGCAAAATTGCCAGGGACCGCAAAATTGGCGGCCCGCTGATCTCCATTTCAGCTTATACGATGAAACACCCGCCGAAACAGATTGTGGATTACGAGGCAAGGGAACTGGTTCGAAAATTTGTTCAGGGCACCTGCCCCAGATAAGGTTGGTTCAGCATGCTGAGAAAAAAGGTTTATCCCAAAATTGAACATCTGGTTAACCAGTGGGTCGAATGGCTGTCTAAAAATGGCATTACTCCCCACCAGCTCACGTTTGCCGGTGCGGCAGTAAGTTTGCTCGCAGGGATTATTTACGCGAAAGGCTATCTTCTGCTGGGCAGTATCGTCCTGCTCATCGCGGGCTTAGGAGATATGCTGGACGGCCCTCTCGCCCGCTCCACCGGCAAGGCAAGCCCTTTCGGAGCCTTTCTCGATTCGAGTGTGGATCGTTATTCCGATTTTTTTATTTTCGGAGGAATCGCGGTTCACTTTGCCCGACAAGGAGATGTCTTCTGGTTTCTCGTTTCCTTAGGGGTCATCCTCGGAGCTTTTGTCGTCAGCTACACCAAGGCGAGGTCCGAGAACTTCATCAAGGATTGCAATGTTGGATTGTTCGGGCGCGCAGAGCGAATCGTACTATTGGCCATCGGAACCCTTATTTCTCCCTTATTGAAACTCGTTCTTCTCGTGATTCTGGTCGGCACTCACATCACCGCCGTGCAAAGAATCCTTCACACTAAAAAAAATCTGGCGGAGACCGAAGGCCCGCTTCATTAATGCCGCTCCGGATCCGGAATTTTCTTTCTTGTTTTCTCACGGTTCTTTTTTGCTTAATGCCCGTACAGGGTTACGCCTTATCTGCATCCTCCGCTCCCGCCCTGGAAACACTCCTTAAACAAATCGAAAATCGCCATTACCGATGGGTCGCATTTCGGGCCGATATCGTCCTTTTTTTCGTCGCCCCGGGCGCTAACGGACAAGCCATGTGTGGCGGAGAGCTCATTTATGAACGCCTTCAGGAACGAATGCTACTCTCCTGTCAGGACTCCGAAAAAAATACCGTTTTTGTCTTCAGGACTCTGGACCGGCTTTTTGACCTTTACATCCCGTCACAAAATACGCTCTATCACGGCTCCATTTTTGACCTCGAGGATTCTCCGGACGTGGAAAGCCATCTCAAAATGATGGACCTTTATCGGGCCCTCAAACCCGGCATGTTCGACCCGAACCGTTCCCAGGTCGAAAGTTCTTCGGGTGTGTCCATCAGCCTGAATGTTTTTTCGGGACCGGAAAATGAGGCCCCTCTTTCCCGGAAAATTTATCTGACGCCTCAAGGCGATGTGGTCGGGGAACTTTTTTTTGACCGGAGCGGACAGGTTGTCACCGAAATCCAGCGGTATGACTTCAGGGAAATTCCTTCGCGTTCAGGGGGATTTGAGACCGTCATTTTTCCCAAAAAAGTCACCGTTGTTTCTCCTCAAACAGGCCGGAACACGGCTATTTTTTTCAGTCATATCAAACCCCTTGATACCGTCAATTCCTACCAGTTCTTGCTGAGAATTCCGAAAGGAACTCGGGAGGTTTATCTGCGGGAAGTGGATCCCAGGTTTACGAAGGCGGCACCTGCCTCTTTGGCAAGAAGTGCGGCTGATAACGGAAAAAGTTTTCAGCCACCCGCACAAAACCGATCGTAAATAACGGCAGGGATCTTCCGAAAAAAATCAGCCGCTTGCTCCGATCAGCCTTTGTGAGTTTTTCTTTCCGGTAAGTTTATTCGGCGGCTTTGAGAAGCCGCGCGGGGATCAGAATTCGTTCCGAAAAATCACTTTTCAAGTGCCGGTAATAGCGTATCGTCGACTCTCCTAATTCCCAGGACCAAAAAATCCGCTTATTTTCCACTTCAGCCGGAAAATCAACCCGTCCTTTTTCAATGTGCCGAAGAATGCATCCCGTTGCAAATATCGCCTCCACGTCCTCGGCCAAGTCCTCAATCGCTTGTTCAAGGTCTCGAACACGGGTTTCGAGGTCGTCTTTTTCCACAAAACCATTCGAACGTTCAGCCGACGATACCAGCTCATGCACAAAAAGCTCATCATGAATGAGCGCGTAGGATTCTTTTTTCTGCTGAATTTGCTTGAGCCGCCGTCCGATTTCGGGAAGAAGTTGATTTGCTTCGGACAGCTGAAACAGTTTTTGTTTTTTTCGCATCACGTTTTTACGTCTCCGTAGGGGTAACATACACCCGGTTTCCTGGAAAATCAAACCTCAAAAAATCCCCTGGCGCCGGAACGACATCCCCATTCACGAATCTTCCTTATCCTTCCTCAGGCGGCAAAACTGTCCGGGGCCACGTCCGTCCACACCGCCGGCATAAGCCCTCCCCCGGTCGCAACATTGACCACGCTCTCGTCACTCAAGCGGACAAACCCTCCCGCATATTTTCCTCCAAACACTAACATATTAAAATTGTGTTTTTTGTAAGCAAAGTCCAGCTTCCCGTTCACAACCTGGGGAACGGTCATCACCGGGACATTCACGTGTTCCTGAATGACCCATCCTGGTTCCTTGAGGGCCTTGTCCACCGTGGCGTTCCAGTCTCCGTCCGGAGTTTCGCGCCCCATTCGCACATGCTCGGGACCGTGACTGCGCGGAGGTTTGAGCACCAGTGTTTCTTTTTCGTCTTTGAGAAAATCGATAAGGAAAACCTTGCGGTGCCCGTAAAAATCTTCGGCATCGGCCACGCAACGGCTCCAGGGGAGATGATCTTTTTTCATCCGGTTTTCACTGTCCGTAAAAAACCGGTCAAATTCCCTGTTCGTCAAAAGGGAAAAAATCGATTTGCTGGACGAGAGATGGGCTCGCAGGGGATTGACGATACAAACCGCTTTATCGCGGTACGCACGAATCAGGTCTTGAACCTCATCCAGCCGTTCCACCAACGCATCGAAATGGACCCGCCGATAGATGAGATGAACGCGAAATCCCTTATGATAGAGTTTGCCGCCCCTGTACTGAAGCTCCCGAGGGTCCGCGATTACGCTTTTATACCCCCGGGTTTCAAAGTGGGCCTTCATAAACTCACTTTCCGCGTGGGTTCTTGCATGCCGCCAGTCCACAATCGCAATATGCGGGGTTTCATACCCGCCGAATTCCTCATAAACCGCCAGGAGCGAGTTCAAAACATTCTGAACCCGTTCGCTTGCCACAAGGTGATTCTCTTCGGCAAACGGCACCACGAGTTTTTCCGAAAGAAACGACGTTTCCAGTTGATCGGCATAAGAGGCTCCGGCCGGCGCATCACAACTGAATTCAAGGATCTTGAGGCTTTCTCCCTCGAGTAATGCGTCAAACCTTCCAAAAACCACATTCCGGGAATACCCGGGGTCGATCCGGACAAGGTCTTCGACTTCCGGGGCAAGATGGAACCGGTCCGCAAGCTGAGGCTCTTCAAAATAAAGTCGCGTTGTGGTATTGATGATCTGATAGAACGCCGCCGCGGCCCGCTTGAGAAGGTGGTGTTGCTTCGGGGTCACAAAAAAGGCCTTGTAAAAGGCGGGGATCGTAAAACGTCCGAAGCTAAATGCGGGATGTTTCAGCTTTTCGTGAAAGGACTGGACAGCCAAAACAGATTCGGAAGGCCTTGCCCTGAGGTATTCGTCAAATGCGTAGTCCAGATTCGCTGCCATGACTCTCACAACCCCCGGATGGTGTTACAAGTAAAACCGTCTTATTTTCGATCTTCCGCAGGGACGTAATACGCGTCCTGAGGCCCGATATATTCCGCAAGCGGACGGATGAGCCGGTTATCGAGTTGCTGTTCAATGATATGGGCGCTCCACCCCGCCACGCGACTGGCCGCAAAAACCGTTGTAAAAAAATCCGGCGGAAATCCTAGCACATAAAGGACCGGCGCCGAAAAAAAGTCGACGTTGCAGGGAATTTTTTTCCGGTCCATCATGATGGATTCGACAATACCGGCAATCTCGAGCCATTCCATTTTCCCCGCCTTGACGCAAAGATTATTCGCGATCTCACGAAACGCCTCGGCTCTCGGATCCCGGGTCTTGTAAATCCGGTGCCCGAATCCCATGACTTTTTTCCGCTCATCCAGAAGATGATTGACATAAGGGGCCGCTTTGTCCGCCGTCCCGATCTCGAGGATCATCTCCATCGCATATTGATTGGCCGCTCCGTGCAATTCACCCGCAAGGGTGCCCACGGCGGAAGTGACGGCAGAATAAAGATTCGAAAGTGTTCCTGTGGTCACGCGCGCCGCAAAAGTGGAGGCATTAAGCCCATGATCGGCAAGAAGGATAAGATAGGCGTCAAGCGCCTTTTCCATCTCAGGCGTGGGTTTTTCACCGGTCAACATATAAAGAAAATTGGCGGCGTGCGACAGGTTCATGTCCGGTGCTATCGGCTGCTTCCCCCCGCGAAGCCGGAAGAAAGCCGCAATGATCGTCGGGAAAATCCCCGTCAAATGATAAGCCTTTCGCTGGGATTCCTCGGGATTCACAATATGGGCACGCGGGTCAAGGGACCCCATTAACGAACACATGGTTCTGAGCGCGCTCATCGGGTGCGTCTGGGTGGGTATCAACTTCAGAATTTCCATCGCCCGGTCCGAAAGGGGGCGTTGGGCCTTCAGAGTTTCCTTAAAAGCCTCAAGCTCACTGCCCGTCGGGAGTTTTCCGTACCAGAGCAGATAAACAACTTCTTCAAAATGGGATTTTTCGACCAACTCCCCGATGGGAATCCCCCGAAAGAGAAGCCGGCCGTTTTCTCCGTCAACATCGCTGAGCGAGGTCTGCGCGGCCACCACACCTTCCAGTCCCTTGATCAATTTGGAGGCGCTTGAGGGTTCTTTGGTAATTTTGGATTTTACGTTTGACATCATTGAGTCCTGTCTTAAGTGTTAAAGTTTTAGCATTATACTGAAAAGCATCCGGTAAACACAAAGAAAATCCGGGGACGGCGGGGACAACACCGCTGGCTGAAATTTTCCTCAAAAAAACTGCAAAATCTGTCGAACCCGCTCAGAAGCAACGTTAGCAGAATTAAAAAACGGGCTTATGAAATTGTTTCTATGCCAGAAGCCCGCGGAGAACCGACTGGAGAATACCGCCGTGTTTGTAATATTCAAGTTCGACCGGAGTGTCGATCCGGCAAATCACCTTAAATTCTGCCGGACGTCCTCGATCTCCCCCTGTCAGCGCCTTACACGTCAGAACTTTTCCGGGGCTCAACTCGCCAGAAATGCCTTCAATCGAAAATAGTTCCTCCCCCGTGATCTTGTGAGTGCCCGCATTTTCCCCATCGATAAACTGGAGCGGGAGAATCCCCATTCCGATCAGGTTGCTCCGGTGGATACGTTCGAAGCTTTCCGCGATAACAGCCTCCACACCGAGAAGTGCGGGGCCTTTGGCCGCCCAGTCCCGCGAAGAACCGGAGCCGTATTCTTTTCCCGCGACAACAATCAGCGGGACTTTCCGTTCCTGGTACTTCAGGGACGCCTCATAGATCGTGGAATCAACCGGCCTTCCTTTTTCCGGAAAATACTTTGTCATGCCACCTTCAACCCCCGGAACCATCAGATTTTTTAAGCGGATATTTGCAAAAGTCCCCCGTACCATCACTTCATGGTTTCCGCGCCTTGCTCCGTACGAATTAAAATCTTTGGGCTCCACTCCGTTTTCGATCAGATATTTTCCCGCAGGGCTGTCGGGCTTGATCGCCCCTGCCGGCGAAATGTGGTCGGTCGTAATCGAGTCGCCCAACACCGCCAGCACCCGCGCGTCTCGAAGATCCCGGACTTCGGCGGGCCGGGCCGGCATTTTCTGAAAATACGGAGGCTGTTTCACATAAAGGGATTTTTTGTCCCATTCGAAGGTATCGCCCTCCGGCGAACGGAGTGCCTTCCAGGATTCACTCCCGTCAAAGACATTCTTGTAGCGGTGGCGGTACATCTCCGGCTTCACACTTTTCATGGCCTCGGAAAGTTCGTCCTGTGACGGCCAGATGTCTTTGAGGAAAACAGGGTTGCCTTCTTTATCGGTCCCCAGCGGACTTTGGTCCAGATCCACCGTCACCTTGCCGGCGATCGCATAAGCCACCACCAGGGCCGGCGACGCGAGATAATTGGTTTTGACCTGTGCATGCACGCGCCCTTCAAAATTCCGGTTGCCGGAAAGCACGGAGGCAACCACCATGTCCCCTTCCTTGACCGCCCACGCCACCGGATCCGGGAGGGGGCCTGAGTTCCCGATGCAAGTCATGCATCCGTAACCGGCCAGATGAAACCGCATTTTCTCGAGGTAATAAAGAAGACCGCTGTCGCGAAGATAATCCGTCACCGCTTGCGAGCCCGGGGCCAGGCTTGTTTTAACCCAGGGTTTGACGCTCAGTCCCTTGAGCACCGCTTTTTCCGCAAGAAGTCCGGCGGTCAACATCGCGGAAGGCGCGGAGGTGTTCGTACAACTTGTGATCGCGGCAATCACGACAGCGCCGTGTTCAAGTTCGCATTTTTGTCCGTCGATTTCGATCGAAATTTTTTTATCAGGGTTGCTTTTCCCTTTCAAAAGTTCCGGCAGTGCTTTTTCAAACGAGGTTTTCACGTCTCTCAGCGCAACCCGGTCTTGTGGCCGACGGGGTCCGGCCAGACTCATGTCGACTGTTTTGAGATCCAGCTCGAGCGTATCAGAGTACTGGACGGCTTCGGCCGGGTTTTCCCGGAAAAGGCTTTGTTCTTTCAGGTAAGATTCCGCGACTTTAATGAGTTCACTCGGTCGTCCGGTCAGCCGCATAAAGCGGATCGTCTCGTCATCGGCCGGGAAATAACCCGCCGTGGCCCCATATTCAGGCGCCATGTTGGAAATCACGGCGCGGTCCGCTAGCGGCAGAGAGGAAACGCCCGGGCCAAAAAATTCCACGATTTTTCCGACGACCCCTTTTTGACGGAGCCTTTGGGTGATCGTCAAGACAACATCCGTGATCGTCACGCCTTCTTTTATCTTCCCGGTCAATTTGAACCCGACCACTTCAGGGATCAGCATCGAAACCGGCTGGCCCAGCATCGCGGCCTCCGCCTCAATCCCTCCGACCCCCCAGCCGAGCACCCCCAAGCTGTTGATCATGGTGGTGTGCGAATCGGTACCAACGAGCGTGTCCGGATACAGGTAGGTTTTTCCTTTTTCCTTGCGCCTGAAAACAAGCGGCGAAAGATATTCCAGATTCACCTGGTGAATAATCCCGGTCGCCGGAGGAACCACCCGGAAATTGGAGAAAGCCTTCTGCCCCCACTTGAGAAACTGGTAGCGCTCCCGGTTTCTTTCAAACTCCTTCTCGACATTTTTCCGTAAAGAGTCCGGCGCCCCGAAAAAGTCCGTCTGGACCGAATGATCGATCACGAGATCCACGGGCTGGATCGGATTAATTTTTTTGGGATCCCCTCCCATTTTAACCATCGCTTCGCGCATCGCCGCCAGATCCACCACGGCCGGCACTCCCGTAAAATCCTGCAAAAGCACGCGCGCCGGCGTAAACGCGATTTCTTTACCGCTTTTTTTCGCGGGAGACCAGTTGGCGAGATTTTCGATGTCGTGACGAGTCACGTTCTTCCCGTCTTCATTCCGGAGAAGGTTTTCCAGCAAGACCCGAATGGCGTAGGGAAGCTTCAAGACTTTGGCGACCCCGCACTCCTGAAGCGCGCGAATCCGGTAAATGGTGTAGTCTTTCTCCGCAATGTTCAGCGTCACTTTACTTCCAAAACTGTTCAAGAGGCTCATGTTCTTTTTCCTCCCACCCGTTCCCCAGCCCGGCCCACCCGGAATTTTACGTTAATTTCTCAAAATTGAGACGGACATCCGAAGCCGACGCGTGCAAAGCCGCCCTCTGGGAATCCGTGATTGCCAGTTCTATAATTTTTTTAACACCGCCCCGGCCCAGCATCGCGGGCACTCCGCAATAAACGTCTTTCAGCCCGTATTGGCCAGTCAGATAAACACAGCTGGGAATCACTTCTCCCGTATCATTCAGAACCGCTTCCACCATTTTGACGGCGGAAGCTGACGGGGCGTAATAAGCACTTCCCGTTTTAAGCAGTTTTACAATTTCCGCTCCTCCGTCACGAGTCCTTTGGTTGATCACCTCAAGATCGGCCGCGCTCACGAGCTTCGTAATCGGCGTCCCTTTCACAAGCGTGTGTTCCGGCACCGGAACCATCTGGTCTCCATGCCCGCCCAGCACCATCGCTTTTACTTCCGAAGGTGGACAGTGAAGTTTTTCAGCAACAAAGTAAGCATAACGCGCCGAATCAAGTTCGCCCGCCATCCCGAGAACCCTTTCGCAGGGGAACCCCGACTTTTCCCGGGCAAGCCACGTCATCACATCCAGCGGATTCGTCACAAGGATAAGCACCGCACCGGGAGAATATTTCGCACACTCCGTCACAATGCCTCCGACGATTTCCGCATTTTTAAAAAGAAGGTCATCGCGACTCATGCCCGGCTTTCGCGCAAGCCCGGCCGTAATCACCACCACCTCTGAGCCCGCCGTATCCTCATACCGGTTCGTGCCGGTCATTTTTGCAGAAAACCCTTCGACCGGCGCCGATTCCATAATGTCCAGCGCTTTCCCCTGGGGCATCCCTTCGACAATATCCACCAGGACAACATCTGCCAGATCTTTTTCAACAATCCTTTGCGCGGTTGTCGCGCCGACAAATCCCGCACCGACGACCGTTACTTTCGATTTCGACATATTAGTTCCTTTCAAAAGGTAAGGCGTACGGAGCAAACAATCACGGCGCGCCGCGCGCCAGGCACCACTCTCATTTCATTTTTTTAATGATTGCCAGTCCCATCTCGCGCGTTCCAACTGCGGACGGATCACAGCGATCTGTTTTAAGATCATACGTTACCTCGCGGCCTTCACGGATCACATCCGACACAGCCTTTTCAAGACGCTCCGCGGCCTGAAATTCCCCCAGGTGTTTCAGCATCAAAACTCCCGACAAAATCATGGCGGTAGGATTGACTTTATTAAGCCCCTTGTATTTTGGAGCGGATCCGTGCGTGGCCTCAAAAAGCGCGCCGTTGGTTCCGATATTGGCACCCGGCGCCACCCCCAATCCGCCCACAAGCCCCGCACAAAGATCGGAAAGAATATCCCCGTAAAGGTTGGGAAGCACCAGGACGTCGTACGCTTCCGGCTTTTGGACAAGTTGCATGCACATATTGTCGACGATCCTGTCCTCAAACTCGATATCCGGGTACTGCTTGGCCACCTCACGGGAAACCTCGAGGAAAAGTCCGTCCGAAAATTTCATAATGTTGGCCTTATGGACTGCGGTCACCTTTTTCCTTTTGTTTTGCCTGGCATAATCAAACGCGAATTTCACAATCCGCTCCGTCCCGGCCACGGAAATCGGCTTGATGCTGATCCCCGAATCCTCCCGGATCTTGCGCCCGGAGAGTTTGTCGATTTCCCCCAGAAGCTGGAGCGCTTCGGCCGTGCCTTTCTGGAACTCGATTCCGGCGTAAAGATCTTCGGTGTTTTCGCGGACAATCACAAGATCGATGTCCTTGTAACGAGACCGGACCCCGTCATAGGACTTGCACGGCCTCAAACAGGCATAAAGGTCCAGTTCCTTTCTGAGCGCGACATTCACGGACCGGAACCCCTTGCCCACCGGAGTCGTGATCGGGGCCTTGATAGCAACCTTGTTTCCGCGAATGGATTCAACCACCCGTTCCGGCAAAGGCGTTCCTTCCGATTCCATCACATCCAGACCGGCCGTCTGAATATCCCAGTCAAACTTCACTCCCGTTGCTTCAAGACATGCCCGGGTCGTTTCGGCCAGCTCGGGACCCACTCCATCGCCGGGGATCAGGGTAACACGGTAAGATTTCATACATCACTCCTCTCAAGGTATGGCTCAATCAGTTGCGATTAATAAGCCGTTCGGTTACAATGCCCTTCCTTCTGACGGCATAAGTTTTTTGACTTTTGTTATTCAAAATCCTTGGTACGGGAAAAAGACACCCTCCGCCAAAACTTTCTTATGCCCACTTGGTCCGTTTAGGAAGACACACTGAAAGGAACCGTATTTTATATGAAGACCTCCAAAATTAAAAGCACCCTCTTGGAAGCGATTGAGACGGCCGGAAAAGTCGTGAAACGGGCCTTCGGGAAAGAACAGCGTATCACCAAAAAAGGCGAGTTTAATCTCGTCACAGAAATTGACAAAGCCGCCGAAAAGGCCGCTCTCGGCGTCATCTTGAAAAGGTTCCCCCGCCATTCCATCCTTGCGGAAGAATCTCCTGAGGTGCATGGTTCGGATGGTTGCTGGATCATTGACCCTATCGATGGCACGACTAATTTCGCACATGGTTTTCCGCTCACCTCCATATCGATCGCTTTTGAGCGGGAGGGACAGCTGGAAATGGGCGGGGTATTGGATCCAACCCGGGATGAACTCTTTTTTGCCGAACGGGGAAAAGGGGCCTTCCTCAACAAAAAAAGGATTCGGGTCTCGAAAGTAAAAACCTTAAAGGATTCCCTCGTGGTCACCGGCTTCCCCTATGACCGGAAGAAAAATCCGGGCGACTACCTCGCCATGTTCCGCGCCTTTCTGACAAAGGTCCAGGGGATTCGTCGTACGGGATCGGCGGCAATCGATCTTTGCTATGTGGCGTCAGGACGGTTTGATGGCTATTACGAAATGAAACTGAACCCCTGGGACAAGGCCGCCGGAATGCTGATCGTAAAAGAGGCCGGCGGAAATTTGACGGATTTTTCGGGCCGCCCGCTCTCCCTGACAAGCATTCAAAACCTCGCGACCAATGGCCACATTCATGGCGCAATGTTAAACGTTCTTCGTGCCTTTAAAAACCTCGGGAAATAAAAAACGCCCCGTCCGGAGACGGGGCGTTTCGAAAAGCAATTTCTGAACTTCTGCTTATTTTCCGCCGCTAAGATCCACCGGGTTGGGGATGTCAATATCTGCCGGAATTGGGAAGGTCACCAAATGAATGGCGCCAAGAACCGTTGTCACGCTGGCATCAATTAACCCTTGTCCCACTCCCTGCCAAACATTTTTTCCTGCCACCGAATAATCATTCGGGGTGGAAAAAATCTTTGTCCAACCGAGAAGCGTGTTGGTCAGACCATAGCTAAGTTTACCGCCGGTTTTTTCTCCGTAGTTCTGCCCATCAAGCCAGGGGCTCGCCGCAAACGCTGCAGGAACGAGAACCATGGAAAACACCAACGCTAAGCTGATTATTTTCTTCATTGCTTTTCCTCCTTGGTTTAAATGCCCTGTTTTAAAAGGGTAACCATTGGCCGTATTTTGCCACAACCAATCCCTCTCGACAACAGGATAATACTGGGACATTTATCGACGCCGGAACGATCTTCTTTAATCTTTTTTGATCATTTTTCCACCCAAAAAGGTTAGAACAACTCCCGGCCTCAAAAATTATTTTCTTCCGGAGGTTCATTCCGTGAAAGTTATTTTTCAGGGGCTTGTCGCCACACTTCGCGCAGGATATGATACCCGGCATGTCTTTCAAACTCGTCACGCCCAAAAAAATCTTCCGGGAAAAACTGCTTTCCTGGTTCCATAAGGAAAAACGCCCGCTCCCCTGGCGAAACGATAAGGACCCTTACAGGATCTGGATTTCGGAAATCATGCTCCAGCAAACCCAGGTGGTGACCGTGATCCCTTATTACTCCCGGTGGCTTAAGGCCTTTCCCACGCTGTCCTCGTTGGCCCGGGCCCCGCTCAGTCAAGTTCTCACGTTATGGGAGGGGTTGGGCTATTATCGGCGGGTCAGGATGTTACATCAAGCCGCCCGGTTCATCACCCGGAAGTTGCAGGGCAAGATACCGGAAAAAGCCACCTTACTTGAGCGACTACCCGGCATTGGCCGCTATACAGCGGGAGCCATTGCCAGTATCGCTTTCCATGAAAAGGTTCCGGTCCTGGATGGAAATGTCATCCGGATTTTGACCCGCCTTTTTGCGATCCGTTCAAGTATCGACAAAGGTCAGACCTTAAAAACCCTGTGGGAGCTTGCCGGGTCGCTTTTACCGGACCAGTCGCCGGGAGATTTCAATCAAGCGATGATGGAGCTGGGCGCCACCGTTTGCCACCCGCAAAATCCGGCTTGCGGGAAATGTCCCTTGGTGAAATTATGTGTCTCACGCCGCCTCGGGAGTTCCATGACCTTTCCTCGTAAAACCCGGAAAGAAAAATACGAAAAAATCAGGATGTTTGCGTTAATCCTGGAATCCGCAGACCGGAAAACCTTCCTCTGCAGACAACCTCCGGGCCACTGGTGGCATGGGCTATGGACTTTTCCGTTCTGGGACCGTCGAAAAGAATTGTCTGATTTTCTGAAGAAAATCTCAGGCAAAGCCGTCAAGGTGGGAAACATCCGGCACAGTGTAACTCGTTATCATATTACTCTGGATGTTTACCGTTCAAAGTTAACCCAAAAAATACGCCAGCGCGTCTCTTTGACCGGGAAATGGGTGCGGTTTGAAGATATCCAGAAAATGGCTCTGCCGTCTCCTCACAGAAAAGTCGCAACTCTCGCAATCAGATGCGCGCAAAAAGAATAGGTTGCTTTCCTGACCCCTCAGGCAATGGTAGCGGAAAAACGTCCGGTTGGCCGGGCATCGAAACCCGCAACGTTCTTATTGGTTCATCCGGTCCATTAGCCAGCTATCCAGAACGTCCTTCTTAAAACGCCACTGCCCGCCAATTTTGGTTGCAGGGACTTCCCCCTTCTTGAGAAGGCGATAAATCGTCACAAGATGAAATCCGAGATATTTCGCCGCTTCCTTGGGCGTCATGATCTGGCTCCTCTCGCGCCTCGGGTACTGAAACTTTTCCTGCTCTTTGGTTTGTTCCATTATTTTTCTCCTTGTTGAATTTGCTATTTTTAAGATTGCTATAGTTATATACTACAACACAAACTACACTAAATACTATAAATTGTCAATAGATGCTATAAATTACAACTTCTTTATATTTTTGTAACCCATTGATATGTTTAACGTTACAAAAAAAACACCCCCCTCAAAACAGGGCCAACGCATCTTAATTTCAAATGGTGAAAAGGGATAGAGCGGGATTGTC
>CAYULU010000029.1:0-20999 GCA_964445745.1 uncultured bacterium
GGCGAGGACAGCCCGCCGCGCCTCTTCACTGAATAGAAGTTGCTTTGCCATGTTGTGTTACCTCCGTTGTTAGTCGTTATCCTGGGTGAAGCGAAGGATCTCGTATTTGAGATTCTTCCGCCGTTGGCCTCAGAATGACGAACCTGATTAATTTAGATTCAATCGAAGTATTGGCACTCGGGATTTTTGAGTGCTAACGTGGCGTTATTTTATGGATTAGCGAAAATAGGTCAAGAGGAAAAATGAGGGTGTCTTGTTGCCGAAGTCAGTAGCAATTTTTATCCCATCGGAGGCAGGGATAGTTTCCTGACCGGCTCTTCCAGACATTTGTAAAATCCCAGTTCGAATAAACGGATTTCCCAGTGCCCAACCCTTCGCCATAAAAATCACTGGGCGTTGCTTTTGTGACGCCAGTCCTGTCTCCCGTACCCGTATCGTGTGTATTTGTATCGTTGTACCAGAAATTATTCTTGTAGCTGACGCTTAATCCGTAGTCATTTCCAAAAAAACCGCCTAAACCAGCAGGGGCGGTGGAGGAGACTGGGGCAGTTGAATAACAGTTTTCTATAATGACTGAACCGTAAGTTATCACCCCCCCTCCAATTACCCCTCCCGCCAATGCCGTCCGGATAGTTATAGCTGGCGATATTGAGTAGCTGTTTTTAATTGTAACAACATCCTTTTTCATGGGAAAGCAAAGGCCAATGAAACCACCCGCAGATGAAGAATCAAAATTAGTAACATTAACCGCTCCTTTGGCATAGCATTGATTTATTGTTACACTCCCGTTAACTTGTCCCACCAGCCCGCCAGCCGAGAGCGGCCCGACAGCAAAGGTATCATTACCCGCTAGGATATCACCTGAAGCAGAGCATTGGTTTAAAGTTGATGACAAAGTAACTGCCCCAACCAGCCCGCCAACGTAGACCTGAGTGTAGTCGCCAGGTCCCCCCATGTTTGCGCTAGAGTGGCAATTGCTTAAATTTGCCTCCAAAATCATACCAGCTAGGCCGCCCGCAGATTGCCCCTTTACTTTATGAGCATTTGCAGAACAGTTCGTAATCTCTGACGACCGTGCCCTTCCAATCAACCCGCCGACAACATTCCCTATCAGGGTTCCACCAGAAGTTGATGGATCTTCCCCCTGAAGGTGACAGTTGAAAATATTTGTCTTTTCACAGAATCCGACTAGAGCACCGGTATACCGGTCAAGCCACCAGTCTTTCGATATGCCCCCATCCATATAAACATTGAATAAATGAACATTTTGGAATGTCGCCATGTTGGATGCCGAAAAGAGGCCTAGACTGGTCGGGTGGTCTGCTACATGCCTAAAAACATAAAGATTTCTAATGCTATTTCCTTTTCCATCGAACGATCCTGTAAAAGCTTCATCGAACGATCCGCTAACATTATGTAACTGCCCCGAGGGGGAAGCAATGGGCTTTGCGAAAAAGCCTATAGGTTTAAATCCATTGTTCCCAAGTTGGTTGTACGCGAGTTCGGGGACGCTTTCATCTCCAGACTCTGCTTTACCATCCCAGCCTTTTGGAAAACGAGTGGCATACCCCAATCCCCACAGAGACTTGGAGTGAGCAGAGTTTGTCGGATTGGTTGCGGCGCAATCGATGTCTTGCGAAAGGTGATAACTGGCATCAAGGGGATAGGCCTTGAGATACCCGATCATCTGCAGTTCTTCGCAGGAGTCGATGGCGATGCCGGGAGAAATGTGGCCGAGGGCCTTGATCACAGGAGTGCCATCGGCCTCATTGTAGCGAACCCGGAACCTGGAGGCTCCGGGCTGGTCGATATCCACGAGAACCACCCCGCGGGTTTCACCGCTCGGGGTGGTCACGCGGAAACGCGAAGTCGGTGTACCTTCTTCACATTCGAAGTGAACGATCTGGTTTCCGTCGAAACCGCGCAGGCCGCAGTCATCGGCACGGCATAAACCACAAAAATGGAACAAGCAAAAAACGGTAAGGGCCATCAATCGCCAGAGCATCAGACCGTCTCCTTTAAGCAGGCCTTAGGCGGCATAGCAAGGCTACCCGATCTATGTTGTTGGTTTTTCAAACCAGATTTCTCCCGCTGTGACTTTGGCGATATCTTCACCCACTTCTTTTTCCGGGATCGTCAAAGTTTTTTTCGCCTGAGCCTCCTGGTATTCACCTGAAGGCGAAGGGTAATAGGTGGTTAATTTCCTTTGACCGGCATTGACGGGGAAACTCCCTGCCGCGAGTAACAGAAACATCAGAAGGAATATTTTGTAGTTCAAGAGGGCCTCCTTTTTTAAACGCAGGTATTCTACTGCTCGTGCTTATGCTTCCTCAACCCAGATTTCATTATTGATCGGCTCAGCCCCTGTCTCTTTTACGGGAATGACCATCTTGTCTGAAGCAACCAGATCTTTGTACTCCCCGTACGGAGCGGGGTAATAAGTTTCCAGTTTTTCTTCGAAGGCTTCCACTGAGGGGCCTGAAAATATCGCCCCACTTAACAACAGGGCGAGTAGAAGCGGTTTCATAAGTCCCTTTTGCATTTTCCAACTCCTTGAGAAACAACAGGTTGGAAATACTTGTGAAACCGCCTCTAGTAATATTCGCATCGCATCACCTCTTTTTTTAAAATTTTTCAGATAATCAGGGTTCCTGTTCCAGCCAGACTTCGCCGCCACTTACGAGGGTGGTGTTATTGCCCACGATTTTTTCGGGAACCGAAAACTTGCGGGTTGTCTTGACAGTATGATAATCAGATTTTGGAACAGGGAAATAAGTCGTCAGGGAAAAGCTCTTATCATTTGCCCCCAAAAGAACGCCGCCTCCCATAAGGACGAATCCAATGACTAAAACAGGTAATAATCTCATGGTAGCCTCCTGATTTTTTCGCGCCAAAGGAGCGCGAGAGATTTGAGCGTATGGAAAGGATCCAGGACATCAATCGACTTCGAATGAGGAGCGATTGCTTTGGATAAGCCGCCCGTCGCAAGGACCCGAATTTTTTCATCGTAGTGTATTTTGAACCGACGGGTCAGTTCGTCAGTCATGGATCCATAGCCCTCTAAAATACCGTATTGCATACATTTTATTGTATCTCTTCCCAAAAAACCCGACTTTTTAACAGGAAAGTGGATGGCTGGGAGCAAAGAAGCGCTATTTGATAGGGCTCTCAGAGCGATTGCTGGTCCCGGGATAATAAGCCCTCCCTGGAAAGTTCCGTTTCGATCCAGGTAGTCGCAGGTCATCGCTGTGCCATAGCTTATGATGAGGAGTGGCATTTTGTACATCCTCAGGGCTCCATAAGAGGAGACCTTTCTATCCATCCCTAACTTGTTGTATTCTCTATAGTTATGTTTTATTTTCAGGTCAAGATTTGACCCTAAAACCCATAATTTCGCACCATTATGACACACTATTGATTTTTTAATAAAGGCTGTGTTTTTTGGGTTAACGGAGCATATTAAGATGTCAAGGTGATTATATTTACCACTTTTTGTTAATTTATTGACATATTTTGGGATATCATTAAATTTTGACACTTTATATCTAAGGATCTTGCCGGATTTGTAGAGACCTGTCTTGACGGCTGTGTTCCCGATATCGATGGCGAGAAGGAGATTACCCATGATTTTCCCTATAGAAGATGGTGAGTTTTTCCTTCAATGTTCCAAGAAGGTTTTCCAGGACATTCTGGACTTCATAGTTTTGGGTCTTGAGGATGCGCATTGACGTTGCCCCCGCGGGTAGTTCATTGAGATCCGCGTTTACATTGAGGCCTATTCCAATTACGACAGCTTCAAGATGAGATCCCATTGTAATTGCCTCGGTTAGAATACCACAGATTTTTTTACCATCTGACATGACGTCATTCGGGCGTTTACAGGTTGCGAGGATCCCGTAATGAGATTTCAATGTCTGAGCCACCGCCTGACACCCGATCTGGGTTAGCATGGGGGCCTTTGCAGGCGCTATCGGAGGCCGCAAAAGGATGGAAGTGAGTAGATTTTTTCTCTCCGGCGATTCCCATTTGCGGCCGGGTTGTCCACGGCCGGCGGTTTGGTGCTCTGCCATGA
Source organism: uncultured bacterium (assembly GCA_964445745.1). Lineage (GTDB taxonomy): Bacteria > Omnitrophota > Omnitrophia > Omnitrophales > Aquincolibacteriaceae > UBA1443. The sequence goes on from CAYULU010000029.1 coordinate 4,073, forward strand.
TAACGAGCCCTTCGGGCTCACCCTTCCGGGCGCGCTCCAGAACCAGCGTGCTGGTCGACGTTGTTTCCCGCAGGTGTTCCACTCGAAATGAAATCAATGGGGGACCTCTTGAGATCTTTTTATTCAAAATGTGCCGCTAAAATCTAGTTTCAAAATTCAGGTAACAACCCTCGGAAGATTTGCGCTTAGCCGGGTCACAGTTTCATAGGGAATCGACCCGGCCCATTGGGCCACTTCTTCCACCGCAATGCGCTCGTTCTGGTTTTTGCCGATCAAGGTGACGATGTCGCCTTCTGCGGCTTCCTGTTTTCCGAGATTAACTGTTAAATAGTCCATGGAGATTTTTCCAGCGAGGGGATAACGGTTTCCTCGATAAAGGACTTGCGCGTTTTCCCATGCGCTCCAGGGATATCCGTGGCTATAGCCGAGAGGAAGGATTGCGAGGTTCGTCGCTACCGATGCCGTAAAGGTGCGTCCATAGCCCGCGGTTTCGCCGCTTTCGATTCTTTTGATGAATGCGATCCTGCTTTTAAGCTCGAGGACCGGGGCCAGCTTGACAGTGTCCCGTAGCCCGGGGTCAGGATGAATTCCGTAGAGAGCGAGGCCCGGGCGGACAATATTTAAAAAAGGATTTTTTAAGGTAAGACTGGCCGCGCTGTTTTGCGCATGGCGAAACCGAAACGCGATACCGCTTTGGTCCAGTTCTTCGAGAAGGGATTGAAATTTCTGGATTTGATTTGTCCGGAAGAAGTCTTCCACTTCGGCGGTCGGGAAATGCATGTAAATGCCGTCAAGCAACAGTCCTCGAAGGAGCCGGATTTTCATGATCTCCCTAACTGCTTCATCGGCCCTGAATCCCATGCGTCCCATTCCCGTGTCGATTTTGAGATGAACGGAAGCTGTCCGCTCCAGAGATTCCGCGCAATCAGAAATGGCCTGGGCCTGCGCGAAACTTGAAACGCTCATGGTTATGTTAGAGCCGACCGCAGCCGGGATTTCGTGAGGCAGAAGATGTCCGAACAGGAAAACAGAAGTTTTTGGAAAGTGTTCCTTAAGCGACAGTCCTTCCCTTAAAGTTGCCACACCGAAAAACTTGACGTTACCTTCCAGGATCTGCGCGATTTCTCCCAATCCGTGACCGTATGCATTGGCTTTGATCACAGCGAGGACGTCCGGAGTTCGGGAATGCGCGCGTATGGTTTCCAGGTTTGCAAGGAGGTGATCCCTGCTGAGCTCGATCCACGAGGCGTATCGATGTTTGACCGTTGTGCTACCGGCAGTGTTTTGCATAAAAAGACCCGGGTTTCAAAGAGTTTATTTCTGATTCTGTGTTTTATTTTTTAATCGTTCCTCTGCTTCCGAGCTTCTCAGATAAAAAGGCAGAAAATCCTTCGGCCTTTTAAACGGCTTGAGCAGAGGATCTTTTTTCTCATAGAGCTTAATCAGCACGGATGCTCGGGGCGTCCAGTACTTCTCAGGAAGCGAATCGATCTTTTTTAAAAGATCCTGATTGCAAAGAACTAACCCGTCTCCCGCGACCCGGGTGCCGGAAGGAAGTTCTTTTAAAAAGTCATCGGGAGTTTTTACAAAAGGCGCTCCCACCGGTTTCCAGCCTTGTCTATAAGAACGGTACAAACGAGCATAAAGTTTATCACGCTTTGCATTCAGACACACCGCCAGATTCTCTCTGCTCGTGAAGCGAGATCCGGAGTGGGGGATGGTGGAAGCGATAAGGTCGAAGGAGTAGGCCCCGAAGCAAGGTCTTTCATGAACGGCAAGAAAACCTTTCAACGTAGCAAATCCGACGCGCAATCCGGTAAAGGAGCCGGGACCCCGCCCGATCAGGAATGTGTCCACCTCTTTTATTTTGAGGCGTTCTTTTTTCAGAAGGCGGTCCATCAACGGGATGAGATTCTCAACATGGCGTGAAAAACCTTTGAGAAAGGCGTGACGGGCGGGACCGTTGCCTTTTTTAATTGCGACGCTCAAAGAAGATCCGGAAGTTTCAATCGCCAGTAAGTTCATGATAAAGTGTGCGCTGTTTGGATTGTGATTTTTATAAGTGGGGAGCCATTTCTTCCGAAAGTTTTGCCCCTGCCGGGAGGCGTAAACTCTACAGAAGTCGTCCCGATTGGCATTCTATTCTGAAAAGAGAAAAAGAGAAACGGGAATTACAAAAGACGTCAAGGGACAAAGAGGGAAAGATACTTGACCGGGGCCGAAATGCAACCGTATTTTCCCGAAGACCTGTTCCCCAGGAGAGTCCCGATTGAGTTCCTGCCATTTTCTGGTAGGATACCCCTCCTTTCACATTCCACTGAGCGTAAGGATCCGGGAAATGATCTCAACGAACGGAATTACATTACAATACGGGAAGCGCATTCTTTTTGAGGATGTGAACATCATGTTCACGCCCGGCAACTGCTACGGGTTGATCGGAGCCAACGGTTCCGGGAAGTCCACGTTTCTTAAAATCCTTGCGGGATTGATCGAGCCGAATGCCGGGGTCGTGACGGCCGGAAAAAATGAGCGGATTTCTTTTCTCAGACAGGACCAATTTGCTTTTGACGAATTTACGGCGCTGTCGACCGTGATCATGGGCCATGAACGGCTTTATAATATCATCAAGGAAAAAGACGCACTTTATGCGAAATCCGATTTTTCGGACAAGGATGGTCTCCGGACCGCGGAACTGGAGCATGAATTTTCGGAAATGAACGGGTGGGACGCCGAACCTGAGGCGGCTAAACTTCTGAGCGATCTCGGAATCCCGGATGCCCGGCATCAAGTCCCTATGAAACAACTGGAAGCGAGCGAAAAGGTCCGCGTACTTCTTGCCCAGGCGCTTTTCGGGAATCCCGATGTCCTTTTGCTCGACGAACCCACGAACCATCTGGATGTCGAGACCTGCCTGTGGCTTGAGGATTTTCTCTATGAATTTAAGAATACCGCAATTGTGGTTTCGCATGACCGCCATTTCCTTGATCGCGTCTGTACCCACATCGCGGACATTGATTACGGCAAGATCCAGCTTTACACAGGTAATTTTTCATTTTGGGCGGAATCCAGCCAGCTTGCGCTCCGGCAGAGAAACGAAACCAATAAAGATATCGTGGCCCGTCGCAAAGAACTCCAGGAGTTTATCGCGCGATTCAGTGCGAATGCCTCGAAATCACGTCAGGCGACATCCCGGAAAAAGCTTCTTGAAAAACTGACGCTGGAGGACATTAAACCATCCTCACGAAAATACCCTTATGTTGCGTTTAAGGCGGAACGCGATGCCGGGAACGATCTCCTTGAAATCGAAGGGCTTGAAAAGTCGATCGAAGGAGAGAGGATGTTCACAGGGCTTGACCTTCAAGTGAGCAAGGGGGACAAAATCGCATTCCTCGGGCCGCTCGACCGGGTCAAGACCACGCTGTTTCAAGTGCTTGTGGGCGAGATGAAGGCGGATCAGGGATCTTTTAAATGGGGGGCCTCCACCACGCGAGCTTATTATCCGAAGGAGAACGGAAAATACTTTGAAACAGACCTGAACCTGGTCGACTGGTTGCGGCAGTTTTCGAAAGAAACGGATGAAAATTTTATCCGTGGGTTTTTAGGAAGGATGCTTTTCTCCGGAGAAGAATCCCTGAAAAAGGCGTCGGTGCTCTCAGGCGGGGAACGGGTACGGTGCATGCTTTCTCGCATGATGCTTGTCGGCGCGAATGTCCTGATCCTGGACGAACCCACCAACCATCTTGATCTGGAGTCCATCACGTCGCTTAATAAAGGCCTTGAGAACTTTAACGGGACGGTGCTTTTTTCCTCTCACGACCATCAATTTGTTCAGACGGTCGCGAACCGGATCGTCGAGTTGACGCCTCGGGGGATCATCGATCGCCGGGACATGACACTCGACGATTATCTTGCCGATTCCGGGCTCAAGGCCCAGCGTGCCGCTCTTTACGCCCCCGCGTGATTTTTTGTTTGCCCCAAGGTTGAAAAAATGATTGCAGAAAATGGCGTTCTCCGAAGCTTGATTGTGATTTGAAAAAGAAGGGGGAAATCTTTGCCTCATCAGAATTTGAAAGATCCGTTGCATGGTGTAACTCTGGAATCGATTCTGAACCAGTTGGTTAGAGATTTTGGTTGGGAGGGGTTGGCGGAACGTATCCGTATCCGGTGCTTTCATTTTGATCCGAGCATCAAATCCAGTCTTGTTTTTCTCAGGAGGACGCCCTGGGCCAGAAAAAAGATCGAAAAACTCTACGTCAGCGCTTTTAAGAAAAGGCCTGGTTCGAATCTCAAAAAATAAAGCGCATTAACGCGGAATGAAAACCGCGGGGAAGTCCAAAGAAAGAATCAAATATGGCATTGATCAGCTTGCAGGATATTACATTGGCTTACGGGGGGCCGCCTCTTTTCGATGGCATGAGTCTTCAACTGGAGCCGGGAGAGCGAGTGGCTCTTCTGGGGAGAAACGGGGTTGGGAAAACAACACTGATGAGGATCATGGCCGGGCATTTGCAACCTGATTCCGGGGAAGTAATCTATCAAAAAGGTGTTCGGGTTACGCATTTGCCACAAGAAGTGCCTTCGGGAATCTCAGGAGACGTTTTTGATTTTGTGCTTTCGGGATTGGGCGAGCGCGTTAAATTGTTGAGTGATTATCACCACGTGAACCATCGTCTTCAGAATGAATATTCGCCAGCGCTCATGAAGCAACTGGGCGACCTCCAGGCTGAAATGGATCGGGTCCAGGGCTGGGAAACGAACCGCGAAGTTGAAGAGGCGATCGCTCACGTCAAGCTGGATCCGGAAAGCCGATTCGAAGATTTATCGGGCGGGCAAAAAAAACGAGCCCTGTTGGCTCGGGCGCTTATCCTTAAACCCGAAGTTCTCCTTTTAGATGAACCCACCAACCATTTAGATATTGAATCCATTGATTGGCTTGAAGATTTTCTGAAGAAATATCCGGGAACCCTTTTTTTTGTTACACACGACCGAACTTTCATGACTCATCTGGCGACACGAATCGTGGAGCTCGACCGGGGAAGGCTTTTCAGCTGGGAGTGTGATTATCCGACTTTTTTAGAGCGTAAGCAGATGGCGCTTGACGCAGAAGATGCTGAGCGGGCCCGATTTGAGAAGAAGCTGGCGAAAGAAGAAGACTGGATCCGGCAAGGTATTAAGGCGAGGCGGACTCGCAATCAAGGGCGCGTGGTGGCGTTGGAGAAGTTGAGGGCGAAGAAGCGGGCCGAGCGGCGAGCGATCGGAAGTGTGCGGATGAAAGTCCAGGTTATGGAGCCTTCGGGGCATCTGATTGTCAAGGTGCATCGCGTGAGTCAAAGCTATGGCGACCGGTGTTTAATCCGGGATTTCTCCGTCAAGATTATGCGGGGAGACAAGATCGGTTTGATCGGGCCTAACGGATGCGGTAAAACCACTTTGTTGCGCATTCTCCTGAGGCAGATGGAGCCTGATAAAGGATCCGTGCATATGGGAACGGGTCTTGAAGTGGCTTACTATGACCAATTGCGCGAACAGCTTGATCTCGAACGAACGGTGGCTCAAAACGTTTGTGAGTCCGGAGAAACGGTGACGGTGGGTGGAAAAACAAAGCACATTATCGGATATCTGCAGGATTTTCTTTTTTCTCCGGACAGGGCGAGGACTCCCGTGAAGGTCCTTTCAGGAGGAGAGAGAAACCGTCTTTTTCTCGCGCGGCTTTTTGCCAAGCCTTCCAATGTTCTTGTGATGGATGAACCGACTAATGATCTGGATGTAGAAACTCTTGAGCTTCTCGAAGAATTGCTCGTCGCCTATAAGGGAACGGTGCTTTTGGTCAGTCACGACCGCTCGTTTCTGAATAATGTGGTCACGTCGACGCTGGCCATGGAAGGCGGGGGCATGGTTCGCGAATATCCGGGGGGATACGATGACTGGTTGAGCCATCGGGTCGTTCGCCGGGAAACCGGAGAAGTGAACGCCCCGTCGCTCAAGGGACATTCGGAGGCTAAAAAAAGCCGGAACTCGGGGAAAGGTCCTCTAGCGGAAAATCGCGAAGTGAAAGATCTGTTAAAGAAAATCGAAAAGACGGAAACTTTACAGAAAGCGCTTTATGGTCTTATGGCCGAACCGGGTTTTTATCAAACGGATCCTAAGGAAATCATCCGGGTCAAGACACAGGCAGACGCCTATGCTGTTGAGCTGACCCGAATGTATAGCCTGTGGGAGCAATTGGAGAAACAAGAGGAAAAAGGGAACGGATAACGGAAATCCGAAAGAAAAATGATTTTAAAAATTCTTCTTTGTCGTTTCCCGTCCTACGATGTTTGCGATTTCTTCCGCTTCTTTTTCCTTGCCTCGCTTTAGTGCCCCCTGGATGAAAATTCGGGCTTTTTCCTCCAAGGTTTTTTTTACAGCTTCGGTTTGTTCTGGTGTCAGGATGCCTTCCTTCAGTATTTTTGCCAGCGAACGGATTCGAAATTGGTCCATGGCCGGGAATTCGTGGGAGCGCTGGTTCACGTGGCCGCCATATTTTTTGATATAAGGTTGATCGATCAAACCGATCGGATATCGTGAGGCGATCCTGAGCCAGAGGTCGTAGTCCTCGCAGGCGGGAAGGGCTTCATCGAAAAACCCAACCTCGTCGAAAAGCGTCCGGTGCATCATGACGGCGGAGGGACTGACGATACAAAGGGGCAGGCATTGTTCGAAGATCTGGCCTCCGTATTTTTTGTGTTTTTTCATGGGGTTAACCCGCTGACCGTTCCGGATCCAGATTTCTTCGGTTTGACAGATCCGGAGATTTGGGTTCTGTTCAAAAAAATCTAGTTGAGCCCGGAGTTTTCCGGGGAGCCATTCATCATCTGAGTCGAGGAATGCGATCCATTCTCCCCGTGATTCTTTGATCCCAAGGTTTCGTGCGGTCGACGGGCCCTGGTTTGTCTGAAAAAGATATCGAATTTGTACGGCGGAAGGAGGACGGTGTGCGGAGTTTTTGTCCGGAGCCTTTTCATCATGCGCCATACGCTGTACGCCTTGCTCATTGGTTCCGTCGGTGGACCCATCATCTACAACAATCAGCTCAAATTTCGCACCTTTTTGTGTGAGCACAGACCGGATCGCGCGCGATAACATTGCAGAACGGTTGTAGGTTGGAATAATGACGCTGACCTGGATCATAGTGCGGGATTATAGCAAAAGGGGCTCAAGGGTGAAACGATGAAGGGAAAACCTTTTTACGTTCTCCGTTCCCCGGAGAATTTCTTTGTGTTATGATGTCGAAACTTATGGCGAACCAGAAAAAAACATCGAAAGAGAATCCCAAAAATTCTTTTGCGAAAACAAATCCTTCCCAGAGACTTAAAATTCTCTTCATTGCGTCCGAGGCAGTCCCCTTTGTCAAGACAGGCGGGTTGGGAGATGTCTGTGGGGCGCTCCCGAAGGCACTAAAAAAACTCGGGCACGATGTCCGGCTGGTGCTCCCCCGATACTGGGCCATTGATCGTTACGCCTGGAAGCTCGCAACGATGCTTGCCCCGATGGGGGTAGAAATGGGGGACCGGACTATTTGGTGTGAAGCACTCCAGGGGAAGGCCGACGGATTTACCGTTTATTTTATTGAACACGAGCAGTATTTTGGCCGAGCTGGATTATATGATGATGGTAATTGGGAGCATCCGGACAACATTGAGCGGTTTGGTTTTTTTTCAAAAGCGGCGCTTCAGCTTGCCAGAGACATCAAATTTCGTCCTGATATTGTTCACGCGCATGACTGGCAGGCCGCTCTTGCTCCCGCGTACCTGAAGACGGCGTACAAAAATGACCCCTTTTTCAAAAAGACGGCAAGTGTTTTTTCTATCCATAACATTGCTTACCAAGGAGCGTTTAAGTCAGATCGATACGGGTTTCTCGGGCTCGGGGCCGAAAATTTCCGGCAAGAAGTTTTTGAAAATTATCAGGGTATTAACCTGATGAAAGGGGCGATTTTTTTTGCGGACGGAATTTCGACGGTCAGTCCGACCTATGCCCGCGAAATCCTTTCCGAGCCCGGAGGAAACGGTCTTTCCGAGTATTTAAATCGACGGCGAGAGGACATCTCAGGAGTTTTGAATGGTGCCGACTATGATCACTGGGATCCTGCCACCGACAAACTTCTTCCGGAACGCTACACGGCTGATAATCTGCACGGGAAGACAGTCTGTAAGCATGTCCTCCAGAAAGAGTTTCACCTTGATCTTGAGGCGAAGACTCCCGTGATTGGCATTATTTCCCGGTTTACCCGTCAGAAAGGTTTCCAGAATCTGATGCCTGTGGTGGCCAAAATTTTTCAACAAACTCAGGCCCAAATGGTGATCCTCGGAGCGGGTGAAAAATGGCAGGAGGATTTTTTTGGGGGCCTGCCAGCTGCCTATCGCGGGCGGGTGGGAGCCTGGATCGGTTACAGCAATAAGAAAGCTCACCTGATTGAGGCTGGTGCCGATTTTTTACTGGTGCCGTCTCTTTACGAGCCATGCGGTCTTAACCAAATGTACAGCCTCCGCTATGGAACGCTCCCGATTGTTCGTGCGACCGGAGGGTTAAAAGACACGGTGGCTCAGTATGAGGAATCCACGGGAGCGGGCACAGGGTTTCTTTTTTACGACGCGACTCCCGAGGCGATTTTGGGAACGGTGAAGTGGGCGGTCAGAACCTATTTGGATCGGCCGAAACATATTGAGATGCTGCGGAGGCAGGCGATGCAACAGTCCTTTCCCTGGTCGGATTCCGCGAAACATTATGAGACCATCTACCAATGCGCCCGGAAACGCCGGCTCATGTGGCTATAAGCACATCCTAGAAGATTTAAACACATCCTTGAGTTTCAATGATTTTTCCCGTGACCCGCGGGGGTGCTTTTTGCGATGTCATAGTTTTTTGAAATAAACCAGGCCATTTCAAAATTGCTCGCACTTCAGAGGGTATGAAGATCCGCCCATGAATGTTGAAATCATGTTATCCTCTTCCCATTGTCCCTGTAGTATAATCATTCTTAATTTTCAGGAGGTTTCTCATGTCTCAGTCCGTTAAAGCTTACGACAAACTCAGCCTTTCAGAATATCTTGCCGGGCTTTCTTCGGATTCGCCGGTGCCTGGCGGCGGTAGTGTCTCCGCCTATGTGGCGTCACTCGGGATGGGGCTCACGCAGATGGTAGCGCGGATTGCACTGAAGCGAAAACCGAAAGCCGAGGCGACGCCGGAACAAAAATTTCAGTACGAGGCCAACCGGAAGAGGATGGAAGAAATTATTTCCTCTCTTGAAAAAACCAAGGCCCAGGCGCTTCAGGTGGTTTCGCTTGATCCCCAGGTGTATGACGAGGTGATGGCTTGCTACCGGGAGCATGCTCACCCGGAAAAGCTTGAAGATGCTCTCGAAAATGCATTTCGCCTTCAGGCGGATCTTGCGCTGATTATCGAGATGGCGCGGGAATGGAATACTCACATGAAGGGACTTGTCCAGGGAGCTGTTGCGAACGATCTTGTGGTAAGCGAGGGGTTGCTTGCGGCGGCCTTTGAAGGTGCTTACCACACCGCACACATCAATGTGGTTTATATGAAAAACCAGGAACGTAAAGCGCGGGCTGAGCAAGCACTTGGAGAGTTGAACAGGCGCTATCGACAAGGAAAGGAATCTTGAAAGTGGAAGCAAAAAGACTCGAAGGGAAAACGATTGCCGTCGACATTCAAACTAAAATTGAAGAGAAGGTTCGGGGAATTCTTGCCCGGGGTGATTCCCGGCCAGGACTGGTCTCCATTCAAACCAGTGAGGATCCCTCGGCCGCCTGGTATGTTGGTCAGCAAGAAAAACTTGCGGCGAAACTTGGTATCGATTTCCAAAGGATTTCCTCACAAGACGTTTCAACTGAGAAGGCTCTAATCGAAAAGGTTCAAAATCTTAGCGCTGACCCAAAAGTTCACGGTCTTTTTATTTCCATGCCTTTGCCGAAAGAATTTGACGCGGACAGGGTGCTTCTCGCGATGGATTCGCGTAAGGATGTTGAGGGTATCCATCCTGCGAGCCTGGGACTGATCATGCTCCGAAAAGGCAAGCTGATTCCCCCGACGGCCTACGCGGCATTCAGTCTTATTAAATCAACCGAAATTATGTTGCACGGGAAAAAAGCGGTGATTATAGGACAGAGTGCGATTGTGGGGAGACCCCTCCAGCTTTTGCTGGGGGAATCGCGAGTGACAACACTTGTTTGCAACACCGGGACGTCCGGGGAAGACATCAAGAAGCTGGTCGGTATGGCGGATATTGTGATCGGGTGCGCAGGAAAACCCGGGATGATCAAAGGGGAGTGGATCAAAAAGGGTGCGGTTGTGATTGATGTCGGAACCACGGAGGTGGAGGGGAGGCTGGTGGGAGACATTGAATTTGAGGCCGCCTCCCGGAAAGCAGCTTTTATCACACCGGTTCCCGGAGGCGTCGGCCCTCTGACGGTAACGATGCTTATGGAAAATTTGATAACAGCGTATGAATGGCAAGGTAAATGATGCGTGACACAAAGCCGCAAGGACATAAAACATGGTTCAGATTTTTTGTGTGGCCTGTGGCTTGGGACATGTGACGTGATATGAAACTTACACCGAATGATATTTGTTCAAAGAAAGCACGAGGCGAGAAAATCACAGCGTTGACCGCGTACGATTTTCCAACAGCACGCATCCTTGATGAAGCCGGTGTGGATGTTTTGGTGATCGGGGATTCACTCGGGATGGTTCTTCGCGGGGATGAAACGACGCATCAGGTGACGGTTTCAGATGTCGCTTATCATGCCAAAGCTGTTGCCAAAGCCGCCCAACGTGCTCTCGTTGTTGCTGATATGCCTTATCGGTCGTACTTAACCCCCGAAGAGGCTCTTTCAAACGCGCGGATCCTTGTCAGGGATTCCGGCGCTGATGCGGTCAAAATCGAGGGAGGGGTTGCCATTGAAGAGCAGGTCCGTCATCTGGTCGGGAACGGGATCCCTGTTGTGGGGCACATCGGCATGCTCCCTCAAAGCGTTGAGGGCGGAAAATACAGGGTTTTCGGGAAAAGTGAACCGGAAGCCGAATCTATCATGAAAGATGCCAGGCTTCTGGAGAGTTTGGGAGTTTTTGCGATGGTCCTGGAGTGTGTTCCCGGAACGCTTGCCGCGCGAGTGACGGCCGAGGTGAAATGCCCGACGATCGGGATCGGGGCGGGAGCTTCCACAGACGGTCAGATTCTTGTGGTGCATGATATCCTCGGAATCCGGAGTTCCGTGAGTCCGAGATTTGTGCGCCGGTATGCCGATTTGGAAAATGTGGTGAAACAAGCGGCTGAAAGGTACTGCCGCGATGTGGCGGCGGGAACATTTCCTTCTCAAAAAGAAAGCTTCTGATCATGAACAAGGGAAAGAAAATTCTTGTCATTGAAAAGGAGGAAGAGGCGCGCGAGTTGATGGTCATGCGCCTGGAATCCCGTCATCATAAGGTGATCCAAGCTTCTTCCACTCCGCTGGCGATGCGCGCCCTTGAGCGCGAAGTGCTGGATCTGATTTTGCTTTCGACGGATATGGAACCGGTGGACGGGAAACCTCTGCTTCAACTGATCCGTTCCAGGTCCCATTTAATGGCTGTTCCGATCATCCTGCTGACGACGGAGAGCGACTTGACGGAGCTTATGCTCGGTCACGAAAAAGGATTTGATGATTTTATCATCAAACCCGTCAACCCCCTTGTTCTGCAAATTCGGGTCAATCTTAATATTGCAAAAACCCAGGAGCGCGTCGAAGCGAATGCCCTGACACACCTTCCCGGAAATCATGCGATCGAAAAAATTATCTCCAAAAAAATTAAGGCGGGAGAAAAATTTTCGGTTCTTTATATCGATGTCAATCACTTCAAATCCTTTAATGATCGTTATGGATTTCAGAAAGGCGACGATGTTATTCTTCAAACAGCGCGACTCCTGGTAGCGACCAGTTCCGCGGTATCTTCCGGGGGGGAATGTTTTGTCGGTCACCTCGGAGGGGATGATTTTATCGTGGTGACTCCTCCGGAACTCGAGGATGTTTTTGCCAGGCAGTTTCTGGATGATTTTGATAGTGTGATGCCGACTTATTACAGTAAAGAAGATCGGGAGGCCGGTTGTATTCGCGTTGAGAACCGTCGCGGTAAAATGGAGAATTTTCCGCTTATGTCCTGCTCGGTTGCGGCTTGTACCAATCTCTACAAAAATTACACCTCGCTCCGGGAGATTGCCCAGGACGCCGTGGAGGTGAAATCCTTTTTGAAGACGCAACCCGGGAGTCATTACCTCCAAGACCGCCGCTCCATGCCCATTCAAAAAATTGATGAAGCGGTTCATATCCTTGCGCCTGAAATCAAGGCCTCGTCCAGACACCACAAAAAACCCAGGGTGGATCCGTTGGGCCAGGTACTCCTTGGCGCCGGTCTGATTAATGAAAGCCAGCTTTCAGAGGCGCTTAAAAAACATTTTGAAACCGGACAGCGGCTGGGACAGACGATGATCGGCATGAACCTTGTTTCAAGCCATGAAGTCGGCAAGATGCTGGAACGGAAACTTAAACTGCCTTATTTTAAACTGAAGGACTGGTCTCCCTCGCCGGAACTTCGGGAGCTTTTTACCGGAGATCTCATTGCCCGCCACCGGGTGATGCCTGTTGAAGTGACGGAAGGTGCCGTTAAGCTTGCGATGTGCGACCCTTTTGATATCCGGACTCTCGATATGATCGAGCGTATTACCGGCCTGAAGCCGATCCCCTGCCTTGCGCTTGAAGACGAGTTTGAAGCCTTTCTTGAAAAAAATTTTCCCTCCCAGCCGGTTGACATTAACTAATCTGCCGGATAAAAAATCAAGCCACATTACAACGATGACCGGGTGGGGGTGAGTGTACCCGCCAACACCGGTTTTCTGAAGGGGCGGTCATCATAAAAAGTTGTATTTTCAAGGGTGATGGCCGGCTTCGAACCAGAATCTTCGGTCTGAAAAACGCGTCGGGTGAGAGAAGATTAAAATCCCGAAAGCGCTTGACGAATGTTTGTTCCAAAAACAAAGTGAAGATTCTTCCCATTATGGTCGTTTCTTTGTACAGAAACCGGATGGAAGTTGACCCCCTGGTTTCAGAAAGCTATGGGAATAGAATCCTTTCCGGAAATAGAAAATTTTCAAAAGTTGCCCCGTGAGGTGATCATCAAGGGAGCGAGCACCGAGTTCAAGCGAGAACATGGCGCTGAGCTACGAGGGATTGTCATCAACAACATCGGCCAGCCCATCAGAAACATTCGCGCACAGCTTGTGGTGTTTGGCAAAAACAAAGTGCCGGTTCTCGGAACCAGTTCGGCCACGGACCCTGACAGATTGCCGCAAGGGGGGATTGCGAAATTTCATTTTTTCCTCAAGGGATTTAAACAGGAGCTCAAGAACTATCATCTTCGGGTCGCTTGGGGCTTTGATGAATCGTCATGAAGGAGCTTGAGGTGCCTTCTCTGGAATATCAGGAATATTAAAAAAGAAGTCATTTTTTTTGATACTAAGTGGCCGGGCGGAAGTATAAAAAGTTTTGCCGCTTCGATTTTGGGGATGGGGCGGTGAAATCAACACAGACTTTTACGATTGCTTGGGAAAGAGAGGAGAAAAATGAAAACAACTGCAGAAATAGAAATGAAGGCAATCAAATCTCGTGATATCGCGCTCGTTGGTTACGATACAGGGACCGAGGTTCTCGAAGTGGTTTTTCGCGCGGGGGGAGTCTACCGGTATCAGAATGTCCCCGAATACGTTTATCAGGAGCTGATGTCGGCTTCATCGCATGGGACGTATTTTCAGCACTATGTGAAAAACACCTTTTCCTATGTGAAAGTGCGGTAATTGTCACCGAAACTTATGACCCTGCGTATCAAAATTTTACTGATGGTGTTTTGCCTCCTGTTCTCGGCAGGCGGTTGGGTTCATGCCCGCTTGCCGATCCGGGAGAGTGAGGCTTTTCAGCAATATCTCAAGAAACCCCGCGGGGAATTTGCCAAACTTGTTTGTCTCCTGAATTATTATCGAAACGGCGATTTTGTCATTCGTTTTGACGGTTTTGATTACGTGCCCTCCTTTGTTTTTCCTCACGCGAAAGCGTGGCTTTTCACTCACTACAACAAGGACACAGCTTCGCAGTGGGTCCGGAAAAACTGCTATGTTTCTCCTTTCGAGAGGAATATTATTTACGTTAAATCTCCGGATGGGGAGTTTGAACCGGCGCGAGATATGATTCTCCGCGATCTGGCCGAACTGGAGCAGGCGATCGTGGAAATTCATACGGTCTGAAACCACACACCCTGAAAAGAGGATTTCTGAAATGCGTGACGTAGCTAAAATTTTTCTTCTGATGATTTTCGCAAGCTTCTTTTTTCTGGCGGAGGTACAGGCAGAAACTCCTTTCAAGGTGACGGTGAATCCCGACCAGAATTCTGTCAGGCCGGGAATGATGTTTCTTGTCAGTGCGGGCGTGACCAACCGGACCGAAAATACCGTAGCTCTCCAGGCGCCTTCCTGCGCGTTTGACCAGCTTTGGGAAGTGGACGACGAAAATGTCCGGATTCAACCCTGGACCTGTCACCAGAATACGACCGAAAGACTGGAAATTCTTTCCGGGGAAAGTTATGAGAAAAATATTATTCTGTACGTTTCGGGCGTGAATCAGCCGGGTCCGGTGACGTTCCGGATGGGTTTTAAACATGTGCTGGAAAACGGGGATGAAATGGAACCGGTTTGGAGTGATCCCGTCACAATCCAGGTTTTGATTCCGGAGGAGCTGTTGAAAGAATCGGCCCCATCAGGTGAACAGACAGGGTCGACCCCCCAAAGTCCGGCAGGCGTTGAAGTATCCGAGGTGATGCCCGATGAAATTTCGGGAGATGAGGTTTTCGATATTGGGAAACAATCCCCGGTGGCCCACCAGCGCGACGAGTCTTCTGAGGTCCCGAACATGGACCCCGCGCAAAACGGCGTATAAAAACCCGGCCTTCTGAAATGATCCCGAAGGTTGTGATCCTTGGAGGCGGCATTTCCGGTCTTGCAACTGCACATGAGCTTGCCCGTTGTTCCTCGGCCCAAATCACCCTTGTTGAATCCTCGGCGCGTCTGGGCGGAGTGATTCGAACCTTGAGGCCGGAGTTTTTTGAGGTGGAAGCCGCTGTCGATACGCTTGACGGAAAAAACGGGAGCGTTCTTGAACTTTGTAAAGATCTGGAGCTCGACAGCGATCTCGTCCCCTGCGAATCATCTCTCTCGAATTTTTTTCTTAAGAGAAACGGGGAAATTTTACCCGTCAGTTTTTCCCCCGAAATTTTTAAGAATGGAGCTTTAACTCTGGCCGCCAAGATGCGGATGCTGGGGGAGGTGATGATCCCACGACGAAGGGATGTGATGGACGAAAGTGCGGGAAGTTTTATTCGTCGTCGATTTGGGAAGTATTTTTTTTCGCAGGTCGCCCAACCTGTGCTACGGGGGGTCATGATGGCCAATCCGGACGATCTGAGTGTCGGGGAGTATTTTAAATGGTGGGTTGAGGCAGAATCCCGTTTCGGAAGTTTGATCCGTGCCGTTTTATCCAGAAAATTTCCCGGAACGGCCAAGGTGCCGGCTTTTTCGATCCGGGGTGGCATGGATCGGCTGGTAACGGGTTTTTTAAAACGGCTCCCGGGGATCCATGTTCTTTTGAATTCAAGGGCGGTCACTGTTCGAAAGGATCAGTCATGGATAGTCGCGTTGGAGGATGGAGCTCGACTCAATGCGGATGCTGTTTGTCTTGCCTTGCCGGCCCACGAATCATCGCGGGTACTTGATGAGAATTTCTCAGGCCTTTCCCGCGATCTTGGAAAAATCAATTATGAAACAGCCGCGGTTGTGAATCTGGTATTTCCTGCCAGAGGTTTCCCGTGTGAATTTTCAAAGACTGGATTTTTTATTCCTGAGGACGAGAGGGAAAGTCCTTTTTCTTCCGTCAAGTTCTGTGGTTCTGAAGAGAGCGGAGCGTGGATCCGGATGAAGGTTTTTATCGCGGAAAAATTCCATCGTGAAGTTTTCTTATTGGAGGACAAGGATCTTTTTAAAAAAGTATCTCGAAACCTTAAGGAGCAATGGGGGTTTCCGGAGCCTTTTTGGATCCGGGGTGAACGTTATTTGAAGGCGATTGCGCAATACTCTCCTGGGCATCGGAAGCTTGTTTGCGGAATTGATTCTCACATTCAAAAGTATTCGGGACTTTTTCTTGCCGGTAACGGGTACCGTGGTTTTGGTGTGCCGGATTGTATTGAGCGTGCTCGGGAGACGGCTCGATGGATCGCGGATTTTTTGAACCGAAAGTGATGTCTCCTGAAAGCGGCGGATCCGAAGCGATCTGGGGAAAACGGCTTTAAACATTTATGGAGGCGGAAGGATAAATCAGGTAAAATGCCGTTACAAAAAGACGTTTTAAGATCCATCTTTTGAAATTGCAGGGGGCCGCAAGGTAGAGGTCATTTATGGATGTTCTGAAATCGATCGATTCCCTGGTGATCCGGGAAAAAAAAGAGTATACGGATATTCCCTCAGCATGGAAAGTAAGGCCTGAGTTTTGTCTGTCGGATTCTTCCGAAAAGGAATGTTTCTACCTTTTTTCCGAAAAAGGAGTCGCCCGGGGTTTCCCGGCGCTTCGAGAAGATAAGTCGCTGACGCTTTATATGACCAACACCAAGGGCGAAGAAATTCTTTATTTTGAGAAAAAGGCGGGAGTTCTTGGGATAAAGATGGAAGTGTACGGGAGTGAAGAAAATCTTTTGGGAGCAATTCAGAAAGGGGCTCACTCCATTCGTCATATTTATGAAGTTCAAAACCCTGCAGGACAAGCCGTCTACTTGATTGAAGGGCCTGCGATGATGCCGG
>CAYULU010000030.1:0-20718 GCA_964445745.1 uncultured bacterium
TGCTAACCTGTTTATCCCGGTTGGGCTAAACAAGCATCAACAAGTTTTTGGGTTGACCTGAAAACAGTCTCCACAAAAACTTATGCTAACCTGTTTAGGAGGAAAATCGTGAGAATTGACGGCAGAAAATCCAACCAGTTAAGAAAAGTTAGCATTCGAAAAAATTATTTGAAATTTGCGGATGGGGCTTGCTTGATTGAAATGGGCGATACGAAAGTTGTGTGTTCGGCGAGTGTGGAAAACAAGGTGCCGTTTTTCTGCAAAGCCGAAGGGAAAGGCTGGGTGACCGCGGAATACGGCATGTTACCGAGGTCTTGTTCTGAACGTATTCAGCGTGAAGCGTCGAGGGGAAAGCAGTCGGGGCGAACTCAGGAAATTCAACGTCTTATCGGTCGCAGTCTTCGATCCGTCGTTGACCTGAAAAAACTGGGGGAGAGAACGATCTGGATTGATGCCGATGTGATTCAGGGTGACGGCGGCACACGGACGGCTTCGGTCACGGGCTGTTATCTCGCGCTATCCCTGGCGGTCAAAAAATTACTGGAAGATAAAGTTTTAGCTGAGAACCCTCTGATTGACTCGGTGGCCGCTGTGAGCGTCGGGGTGGTTCACGGAGTACCGATGCTTGATCTCTGCTATGCAGAGGATTCGAAGGCTGAAGTGGATATGAATGTGGTTATGACCGGTTCAGGAAAGCTGGTCGAGGTTCAGGGAACGGCCGAAGGTCAGCCTTTTTCAGAAATCACACTCAACAAGTTACTGAGGCTTGCCAAAAATGGGATTCGGCAACTTTCAGCGATTCAGAAAAAAAATGGATAGAGCAAACAAACCGATCCGGTTGCTGGTTGCAACAGGCAATCAAAAAAAACTGGGAGAACTTCGTGAACTCCTCAGGGATTTTCCGATCCAGTTGTTAAGCCTTAAGGATTTTCCGGGGATCCAGGAAGTCGAGGAAACCGGTCTTACATTTGAGGAAAACGCGAGGATCAAGGCGCTTGGATACGCCTCGGCCAGCGGGTGTTTGACGCTCGGCGAAGACTCGGGTATCTCCTGCGATGCCCTGGACGGGCGACCCGGTGTTTTTTCGGCGAGGTTTTCGGGTCACGAGAAAGATGATCAAGCGAATAATCGAAAGTTGCTGGAAACTCTCGAAAACGTACCGGATGATAAACGAACAGCGCATTATACTGCGGCGATCGTTCTTGCCGAACCTGGCCGGGAGATTTTTTCTGCGATTGGAAAAGTTCACGGTTTTATTAATCGTGAACCGTGCGGTCGCGGTGGTTTCGGATACGATCCAATTTTTTATTATCCGCCCTTCGGGAAAACCTTCGCGGAAGTCCCGATCGAACGGAAGCATGAAGTCTCGCATCGCTCAAAGGCTCTTCGCAAAACGAGGATGTTCCTTGAGCAATATGTGATTGACCGGGTTCGAAATGGGTAATGATGGGTGAGAATTAGGGAGCGTTTTGTGCTAACGGACCGTTTTTGGGTCCTGTCCAATCACGAACACCCCCTTAATTCTCACAGAATAAACTCTTAACTTGAAGTCGTCGCGCTTATCATCTACAATTCTGCCTCCGCAAGGGTCTCCCCGTGGGCGGTTAGTTCAGTTGGTTAGAACGCTACCTTGACATGGTAGAAGTCAGAGGTTCGAGTCCTCTACCGCCCACCACTTTTTCAATCTATGACCACCTTCTGGGGTGTCTCCGATACTTTTGATTTAGGCAAGGAGATCACCAAAACTCCATTTTTATAATCGGCCTTGATATTCGATTCGTCCACAGGGCCGGGGAGGGGGACGCTTCTGTGAAAGGCCCCATAACTTCGTTCTTGTGCATAAAAACCCGAAGCGTCATCTTTTTTCTCTGAAGAAGTTTCTCTCATCCCTTCGATGGTTAACATGCCTCGGGCGACAGAGATACTGATTTTATCTTTTTCAAGGCCCGGGAGGTCGCTCTTAACGATATAGGTGTTTCCCGTTTCTTCGATATCAATGGCTGGAGTGAAATTGAGGTCGCTGTCCGCGGGAAATCCGGCGATCAGAGGCGAGCCGAATGTGAACGCATGGCGCATCAGGCTGTTGATCCGCCGGGACATGGAATCAAATTCGTCCCAAGGGTCACTGCTTTGAGAATTGCTTGAGAACGTATAGGGCAAGATGTTTTGACGCGCTACAGATTTGAAAGTTGCGGGCGTTTGATGAACAATATCCCTGGAGGCTGATTTCCCGGATGGCTTGTCCTGCGGTTTGGATTTTGTGTGTTGGCCGATCAGCAGGGCCGTTTGGGCGACCGATGAAATGGCCAGAAATATAACAAGAATGATTAACCAGCGGTTGTTGGATGAACGCGTTTCCGTCATGATAAAGTCCTCCCTCTTGTTTTAAAAAGATTCCGCCCCCAGGACAAAATCCAGGGGGCGGAATGGAACTATTTTACATCGACTTTGATTTGTTTCGGCTTGGCTCGTTCTGATTTGGGCACCGTGACTTCCAGAACGCCGTCTTGATAGACCGCGGTGACTTTGTCAGAGTCAACCTCGGTCGGCAGTTCAATTGCGCGATGGAAAGTTCCAAAAACACGCTCGGAGTAATAGTACCCTTTTTCCTTGTGCCGTTCTTCGGCTTTTCGTTCGCCCTTGATCGTTAATGTGTTTCCAATGACCGAGATATCGATATCTTTTTTGTCGATTCCCGGGATATCCGCGCGGAGTACAAAGTGGGCGTCCTCCTCCCTCAGATCTAGACTGGGGGCGAAGGAGGAAATATTTTCTTGCGAACCCCGTCTTAACGAGGATGAAAAGAGCCGGTTAATGTCTCCGTGGAGATCCGCCAGCATATCAAACGGATCCATCCATTGGTTTTCTTTGCGAATTAGGTGATTCATGATTGGACCCTCCTTATTTCTTGTGTTGAGAATTGGAAAATCTGAGATTAAAGATTCAGGAAGCATGCCAATTCCGGAAATTTCATAACCTGTTTAAATTTAAGAAGATAAGAAAGAATTATTTTTGCGAAGAGATGTATCAGTGTGAATAATTGACACATCTTAAGTGTGCGAAAATTTCACTGCGAACCAACAACCGGGAAACGATGATTTTCATAATCCGATAATACGTAATGAGTTAGGAAAAAAGTTGCGGCTTTTGCCGTCTACAGGTACAATACGCGACATTTTCAACAGGAGGGGATTCTTCTAGATTCAATCAAGCATGTCAGACGCTAACGATTATGAGCCGATTTACCGGCTCCGGCATTCTGCCTCACATATTCTTGCCCAAGCAGTCCTTGATCTTTATCCCGGAACCAAGCTGGCGATCGGTCCTGTGATTGATGAAGGCTTTTATTATGATTTTGACTCGCCGGTGAATTTTCAGGATGAGGATCTCCCGAAAATTGAAACAAGGATGCGGGAAATTATCGATTCTTCACAGCCGTTTTCGGAACGATCTGTAGATAAAGAGGAAGCGAGAAAATTTTTCCGGGAACGGAATGAGACGTATAAGCTCGAGATCATCGAGGGGATCCCGGGCGATCGGGTTAATTTTGTTCAAAACGGTCCTTTTATCGATCTCTGCGGCGGGGGCCACGTACAAAATACGAATGAGATTAAAGCTTTTAAGTTGCTGTCTGTGGCGGGAGCTTACTGGCGTGGAAACGAGAATAATCCGATGCTTCAACGAATTTACGGAACTGCGTTCCTGAGCCAAAAGGACCTGGATGCCCACCTTAAGCAACGTGAGGAAGCGCAGAAGCGGGATCATCGTAAAGTTGGCAAACAGCTAGATCTTTTCAGCTTTCATGAGGAAGGTCCCGGTCTACCGTTCTGGAAGCCCAAGGGTTTGATCCTGAAAAATCTTTTGATCACCTTCATGCGGAAAAAGCTTGCGGCCTATGAATATGTTGAGATTGAAACGCCGACGATTCTTCGGGATAAATTATGGCGAACATCGGGGCATTGGGACAACTACCGGGACAACATGTTTTTCCTGGAACGGGACAAAGAAACTTACGCGATCAAGCCGATGAATTGTCCTGGCGGGTTTTTAATGTACAAAGAGGAAAAACATTCTTATCGGGAACTCCCCCTCAAAGTGGCGGAGTTTGGGAAGGTTCACCGTTATGAGCGTTCGGGAGTTCTCTCCGGTCTTTTCCGGGTTCGCGGGTTCACGCAGGATGATGCGCATATTTTTACGACGCCCGAGGGACTCAAGGCGAGCGTCATGGAAACCATCCGTTTTACGGATGAGGTATACAAAACCTTTGGTTTTGATTATCATGTGGAACTTTCGACGCGGCCGGCTAAATCCATGGGAACCGACGAGCAGTGGCAGGTTGCGACGGATGGGCTCCGGAGTGCCCTGGAGGAACTGAAGATACCTTATAAAGTCAATGAGGCGGACGGGGCTTTTTACGGGCCGAAAATTGATTTTCATCTCAAGGACGCGATCGGCCGGACGTTGCAGTGCGGCACCATCCAGCTGGATATGAATATGCCGGAGCGTTTTGACATGAACTATGTCGGTGAAGATGGGGCGGATCACAGGGTGATCATGCTTCATCGCGCAATTTTCGGAAGTCTCGAGCGTTTTATCGGGATATTGATCGAACATTACGCCGGGGCGTTTCCCGTTTGGCTTTCACCGGTGCAGATTCGTGTGGCGAACATTGCCGAGCGTCACATCGCTTATGCGGAACAGGTCGTTTTGCGGCTCAAGCAGGAAGGCCTTCGTGTCGATTCTGATTTTCGATCTGAAAAGATCGGCTACAAGGTGCGTGAATCTGAATTGATGAAAATCCCGTTTCTCTTTATCGTGGGAGATAAAGAGATCGAAAATCAGTGCGTTTCTGTGCGAACCCGCGGCAAACAGGATCTTGGCGCTCAAAATTTGCCGGATATGATTGCGCGGATTCATCAGGAAATCACCGGTCAACATTAACAATAACCTTAGGAGGTCATTTGGCTCTCGATCAAAAAAAAGTACGTGCAAACGAGCGGATTCGCTCGCCGCAGATTCGTCTTATCGGTCCCGCGGGTGAACAAATCGGCATTACGACCGCGGAGGATGGACTCAAGCGGGCACAGGATGCGAACCTGGATCTTGTGGAGGTGGCTTCGACTTCCACGCCGCCTGTCTGCCGAATTATGGATCTCGGAAAGTACCTGTACTCCCTCGAAAAGAAGGAAAAAGAATCGAGGAAAAAGCAAAAGGTCATTGACGTCAAAGAGGTCAAGATGACCACCAAGATCGAGGATCATGATTACCTGACCAAACTCAGGAATGCTCGTCGGTTTATTGAGCGCGGAGACAAGGTGAAGCTGACGGTTTTTTTTCGTGGGCGTGAGATTGTTTATGTGAACAAAGGAAATCAGTTGATTGCGCGTTTTGTGCAGGATCTTTCGGATATCGCGATGGTCGAGCGCAATGACGGACTGGAAGGAAAGTCGATCCAGGTTTATTTAATGAAGATCAATCCGGCGGCCAAGAAGAAGGAAACCCCAGGGGGCTTCGCGGTGACTGCTGAACCAACCAAGACAGAGTGAGGATAAAAGAAATGCCAAAAATGAAAACCAGCAAGACCATGAAGAAACGTTTTCGGGTTACCAAGAAGGGAAAGGTGATCGGGAGCAGAACCCTTCGGCGTCACATGATGACGGACCGGAGTCCCAAGAAAAAACGGCAGCTCCGTCGTCCTCTTGAAGCCCCTAAAGTTCTGGCCAAAGCGATTCAGGCCCGACTTCCGTACGATAATTAAAAGCCGTCTTAATCGGTAAGAAAGGATACAGCCATGCCAAGAACAACGCATACAGTTGCAAGTCGAAGACGAAAAAAGAAGATTTTTAAACGGGCAAAAGGCTTTGTCGGCGGACGACGCACGCTTTTGCGGACAGCGAAAGAAACTGTCGCTCGGGCGATGGCCTTTGCGACCCGGGACCGGAAACAGCGTAAACGCCAATTCCGTGGGCTATGGAATGCGCGGATTAACGCGGCCTGCCGTGCAAATGGGACGACCTATTCCCGACTGATTGCAGCGTTGAAGAAAGCCAATATCACGCTCAATCGAAAATCCCTTGCCGAAATTGCCGCGCGGGACGAAAAAGCTTTTCTGGAAATTCTTAAAGCCGCACAAAAATCCTGACCGCTGATTTCGTCAGTTGCGAGGGAAACTTCATAAGGCGAAGCTTTCTTTATGATCGAAGAGATCCGAAAAATCAAGGAGTCCGCACAAGCTGAATTGCAGGGGATTGATTCTGCTGAATCTCTCGAGGCTTTCCGACTCCTTTATTTGGGGAAGAAGGGGCGTCTGCCGGATCTCTTTAAGAAGTTTGGGAGTATCCCGCCGGAACAGCGCAAAGAAGTCGGCGCTGAATTAAACCGGGTTAAGGAGTGGATTGAAAGCTCGGTCGCGGAGAGGCGCGGTAAACTGGGGGGCTCAGACAGCGTTCGGGAAAGTTTTGATCCCACCCTACCCGGGATCCCGCCTCATTCGGGAAGTATTCATATCCTCCAGCAGACGATCGAAGAGATCACCACCCTCTATGCCCGAATGGGTTTCGAAACGGTGGAAGGCCCTGAAATTGAAACCGAGTTTCATAATTTTACGGCGCTCAATATCCCTCTGGATCATCCCTCGCGTGATTCATTTGATACCTTTTATACGGACAAAGGGCAGTTGCTTCGTTCCCAGACATCGACCGTACAAATTCGGGTGATGCAGTCTCGCAAGCCGCCCTTGCGAATTATTGCGCCGGGTCGCGTGTATCGGCCCGATACCGTGGATGCGAGCCACTCGTTTATGTTTCACCAGATCGAAGGACTGATGGTGGATGAAAAAGTGACCTTCAGTGACTTGAAAGGCGTGCTTCATCTTTTTCTGCGCGAGCTTTTTGGCTCTGGAATTAAACTCAGGTTTCGTCCGCATTTTTTCCCTTTTACCGAGCCCAGTGTCGAGGTGGATATCCAGTGGGGGAAGGGGTGGCTGGAAATTCTTGGCGCCGGGAGCGTAGATCCCAACGTTTTTGACGCGGTGGGCTATGATAAGTCCCGTGTGCGAGGGTTTGCGTTTGGTCTTGGCGTGGAGCGTATTGCGATGATTTGTCACGGGATTACCGACATTCGTCATTTTTATGAGAATGATTTGAGGTTTCTACGGCAGTTTGCATGATGAAATTTGACGGCGCCCGTCAGCGGAATGCCGTTTTGCTTGTGGAACTTTCGATTGCTTTACATGAGAAAACAAAAACAAATGAGCCTGTGAGATGAAAATATCAACCCAATGGTTAAAAGATTTTGTCGACATGGCGCCGCCCGTCCTCCGGATTGCCGATCGGCTGACCCTGGCAGGACTTGAGGTTAAAAAAGTCGAATCTGTCGGGGCCTCGCAGGATACGACCTTTGAAATCGAGATTACATCCAATCGCCCGGATTGGCTGTCTCATCTGGGGGTTGCTCGTGAAATAGCCGCGATAGAAAATCTTTCTCTTAAGAGTCCCTCGCTAGATCCGGAGACCGGACGGATGCCGCCTTCCGGATGGAAGCTGGACATCAAAGATTCGGAAGGTTGTCCTTACTATACCGGCGTTTTGATCGAAGGGATTTCAGAATTTAAAACACCGGACTTTATGGTCCGAAGGCTTTTGGCCTGCGGAATCCGGAGTATTAACTTGATCGTCGATATTACAAATTATGTTCTCCTGGAATACGGCCAACCCCTGCACGCGTTTGACGCGGATTTGATCCAGGGAAAGGAGATTTTGATCCGGAAGGCGAGGACCGGCGAAAAGTTGATTGCAATTAACGGCGCAGCGCTACAACTTTATCCCGAGGATCTTGTGATCGCGGACAGTGAGCGAGCGGTCGCGTTGGCCGGAGTTATGGGAGGGCAAGAAACCGAGATCAGTGAACGGAGCCGGAACGTTTTTCTGGAATCGGCTTTCTTTGATCCCGGAAGAGTTCGCCGGACTTCCCGTCGGCACCAGATTTCTTCTGATTCTTCGTATCGTTTTGAGCGTCGGGTGGATCCTGAAGCCGTTGATTCAGGCCGTCAGCGCGCACTGGCTTTGATTAAACAGTATGCCAAACCTCGCCACATCAGCGCGTGTATCAAGGCTGGTGAAAAACCTCGGTTGGAGGTATCGACCCTTCACCTTCGGGATGATGAAGTGAAAGATACGCTTGGCTGCGAGATCAAGCCGACGCAGATTGTATCGATCCTGACCCGGCTTGGCTGTGATGTCAAACAACATGCTTCCGGTAGCTGGAAAGTCAGTGTGCCTTCGTTTCGCGCGGATCTACAACGGCCGATCGATCTTGTGGAGGAAGTGGCGCGAGTTTTCGGGTATGACGCCATTCCGGAAACGCTCCCCGCGAGGCCTCCGATTGCCGTCACGGAAAATCCACGATTAAAACTGGAGAAGAAAATCCGCCGATACCTTTCCGGTGCGGGACTGCACGAGACGGTGACGTTTAGCCTTGTATCGGAGCAGGGGCTTGATCCGGTGAAGGACCTTGGGACGGGGGTGAGGATCATAAATCCATTACAGCATGGGCTACACTGGATGCGTCCGACGATGGTCCCCAGCCTTTTGAATGTCATCCGGAAGAATGTGAATGCCGGTGCGGATTCGATCGCCATTTTTGAGATTGCAAATCTTTTTCGCGTTCCGGACAAGGGAAAGCACCCGGCTGAAGACCGGGTTTGTGCGATAGCGCTTTACGGGAAAAAAGCGGCGCAGACGTGGTGTGATGCCGCACGATTGCTTAATTTTTATGATCTCAAAGGTTATGTCGAGGCCCTCATCGCGGCGTCGGGTTGCCAGGAGCTTTGTGTTGCCAAGATTGAAAAGAGCTATTTTGTGCCGGGACGGGCCCAAGAGGTTCGTGCTTGGCAAATCCCGATCGCTTTTCTTGGCGAGGTTTCGAGTCCATTGCTCCGGGAGTGGGACCTGAAGGACCCGGTTTTTTACGCCGAAATCTCCCTCGACAACCTGGTGAAACATGTTCAACCTAATCGGTCTTTTGTCGATTGGCCGCGGTATCCTGCGATTGAGAGGGACCTGTCGTTGATCGTGAAAGATGATGTTCTCTGTGGATCGCTGATGCAGGAGATCCGAGGTTTGGGCGATGGGTTGATCCGCGACGTTAAGCTCTTTGATCTCTTTCGGGGGAAGCGGGTCCCGGAAGGCTATAGAAATTTGGCGTTCCGTATCATTTATCAGTCGCTTGAACGAACGTTGATCTCCGAGCAAGTTCAGAAACTTCATGACCGGATTGCTGAGATCCTGGTCAAGAAATACGAAGCGACTTTTCAAAAATAATTCTTCCAACCAGTGGGGCGGAAAAGTCCTATGTCTCCAAAGCCTGCCAGGGATTCGGACGATCTGTTTCGTGAGCCGACTTCCGTATCGCCGATGAGCGATGAATCTGAATCTGGATCAAGTGAGGATTTTTCTTTATCGGCGCCGTTGGCCGCGCGGATGCGGCCTGCGACGCTTGACGAAATTCTCGGACAAGGGCATTTGCTGGGTCCCGGGAAACTGCTTCGCAGGACTCTCGAATCGGATCGTTTGACATCGTTGATTCTTTACGGGCCACCCGGAACGGGAAAGACGACCCTCGCGCTTGTTATTTCCCGTATGACATCCGCGAATTTTGTTTCGATCAACGCTGTCCTGAGTAATGTTGCGGAAATGCGCCAAATTCAAGACAATGCCCGCCGTCTCCTTCGTCGCTCCGGGCGAAGGACCGTTCTTTTTGTGGATGAAATCCATCGGTTTAACAAGGCCCAGCAGGATATTTTAATGCCGGACGTTGAGCTGGGGAGCATTATTCTGGTCGGAGCCACAACCGAAAATCCGTCATTTTCTATCCGTGGACCACTGCTGTCCCGGTCCCTGGTGTGTGAACTCAAAGCCCTTGAGGAAAACGATATTGCCGGCATTATGGATCGTGCGATTCGGGATTCAGACCGCGGTTTAGGCAAGCTTTCGATCGTCCTGACGGAGGAGGCAAAAGTGCATCTTGCGAAACAGGCCTCTGGTGATGCGCGTCGGGCCCTCAATGCGCTGGAGGTGGGTGCGCTGACGACCCCGCCGGATTCTGACGGTAAAATTCTTTTTGACCTGAAGGTGGCGGAAGAATCCTGCCAGAAGCGCATGGTTCAGTATGACTGGGACGGAGATTTTCATTACGACACGATCAGCGCATTTATCAAAAGCCTTCGCGGGTCGGATGTTAATGCGGCGATCTACTGGCTTGCCAAGATGATTTACGCGGGGGAGGACCCCCGTTTTATCGTTAGACGGCTATTGGTTTTTTCCAGTGAAGACATTGGGAATGCGGACCCCCAAGCGCTGATTCTGACATCAAGCGCGATGCAGGCTCTTGAGTTCGTGGGGATGCCCGAAGGAAGAATTATCCTGTCTCAGCTCGTGTCTTACCTTGCGTTGGCACCTAAAAGCAACTCAAGTATCATGGCGATTGATTCGGCTCTTGAAGATGTTAAAAAACAAAAAGCTCAAAGTGTGCCAGCTCATCTCCGGGATGCCCACTATGCGGGAGCTAAAAAAATGGGGCACGGTGTCGGTTATCAGTATCCGCACAATTTTCCGGGTGCCAAGGTTGATCAAATCTATCTTCCTAAAAGCGCCTTCTACTACAAGCCTCGTCCCGTGGGTTTTGAATGCGAGTTGCTTGCACGTCTAAAAAATCTCCAATCGAAACATTCGTAAATTGTATTTTTAGATTACTATTGCTATAAAATTAATAATATTGCTATTAAATGCTATATAATTCATCTGTTTATATAAAATCTTGATAATAAGTTGACAAATGTGTTTTAGTGATATATATTTCTTTTAGGATGTGGCACGATATTTTTTAGCTTTAATCACGGCTCAGCAATAGGAGATAGGATGATGACACATGGAGAGCGGGGAATAAAACTAAGCGGGAAAGGGGGACCTCATATCCTTCCTTGGGTACTTCGGGGTGAATTTTTGTCCGGGTACATGTATCCAAAACTCCACAAAAGTCTGAGGAGGGTTGACCGTTCGCGGAAGAGGAAAATTTGACATGAGCAAGTTTCACTATAGCACAAGAGAAATCGCAGGAGTTTCGGTGTTTGATTTGAAGGGGGAGCCGACCTTTGAGACGGTGCAGGATGTGTCCTGGAAAATCCAGAAGAGTATCCGTCGTCATCGGTTGCAAAGAATTATTTTAAACTTTCAGCAATCGGGCACGTTAGATGCAATTGGGCTAAGGAGAATTCTAACGGTTTGTTTGCGGCCGAAGCACAGCGTGATCTATGGAGCATCGGCGGATGTTGTGCAATGTATTGAAGATACCTATTTGTCGTCTAAAGTGGATATTTGCAACGATGAAAAGTCTGTGGCAGAAAGTTTCGGATCGTTCTTGTTCGATAAAGATGTCGACAAGAAAATTCCTGCCAGGGAATCGCTCCGTCCGCAGGATTCTATCGGTTATCAGTTGGAACAGCGGCGTAGCCATCGGATGCACGTTGCGATTCCGCTCGAGATCACTCTGATGCCCTCTCAGGGGCAGAAGATCACGACACGGGCGATCGCAACTAATATTAGCGAAGGCGGGCTTTTTGCAGAATACCTCGACCTGGAAACGGCGCACACCATTAACGCGCTTGATCCGGTGGAGGGTGTGCCCGCCGAGATGTATGTCTTCCCGAGCGCTAACTTTCCGGATGAATATCACCTGAAGGGGATGATCCGGCGCAAGGAATTGCGAAAAGAACAGTTAGGACTCGGGATCGAATTTGTGGGCGGTTGATTCGGCGAATCGATGGATCTAGTGGTTCGCCGGTCACCGTTGAGGTTTTGCCTTTCTTGAGAGTGGGACGATGGTTTTAAATTACCGATTCCCACTGTGATTGTCTCGTTTTCCTACCTATTATGTCCTCAGCTAATTCTCATAATTCTCCGAGCAAAAGATTGACGGATGGATGTTTTTGAATAGAATATTTGCCGTAAGAGACTTACGGGTCTCGACTCACCTGCAGAGGTTCCTGGCCACTATGATCCCCACTCGGTCAGGAACCTCTTTTTTTTAGAGAGGAGAGCATTCATGGAACAGAACAGGGACATTCGCTTTACTGAAAAGAAGGTTGATGATAGCTGGAAAGAGCACATTGTCGCGTCTCAGCCGACCGACCCTGAATCTTCACAGCAAACCCAGAAAGTTGCCACATCCAAGGTTTTTCTCAGTCTTGTTCAATCTCTCGGCATCCAGGCGCTCATGCATCTCGGTGCAATCCCAAATCCGATGACGAATGAGACGGAAGTGAACCATGAGGCGGCCAAAGAGGCTATTGATTTATTGATGACGTTGCGTGATAAAACCAGCGGCAACTTGAGCCCGGAAGAAAAAAAGATTTTAGATAGCCTGCTTTCCGAGCTCCAAATCAAATTTTCCCAATCCGTATGATGGGTTCTAAGGGAAAAGCCCTGCGGTTTATTGTCAGTATCCTCGCGGTCTGTTTGGTTATTTATTCTATGCGGGGAAAGATGATGGATTCGCTTTCTATTCTTCGTGATGAGACCCAATGGATATGGTTTGGTGCCGCGCTGGCCGCTTACCTGGCGGCCCTCGGGGTCATTGCGGTTCGAATGCAGTGGGTGTTTAAAGTCCAGGATGTTCGTCTGAATTTCAGAGAATGTTATTACCTCGGGTTTGTCGGCATGTTCTATAACCTCTTCTTGCCGTCCGCGGTTGGCGGGGATATTGCCCGCGCCTATTATGCGTACAAGCATTCGGGGAAAAAGATTGAATCGGCGACCTCGGTTTTATTGGATCGACTCATGGGATTTGTCGCGATTATCATCATTGCCTTTATCGGGTTGATTATTTCACGCGCCGATTCCCAAAGTGCTTATGTTGACTACTGTGTTTACGGGGCGCTCGGGGTCCTCCTTTTTTGTATTGCTTTTTTTTCGAGCCGGAGATTTGCAAGTTTGTTCAAAGGGCTTTCTGTTCTCATCCCGGGGCATAAATGGAAAGATCGGGTGACGGAAGTTTACGACGCAATTTACGGATACCGTCACCATCAGAAGCCTGTTCTGGGAGCCATTGTTCTTTCTTTTATCGGGCAGTCCATATTTATCTCGGCTTATTTTTTCATTTCTCAAAGTTTGGGCGGCGGGATTCCTTTTTGGAAATTTTTTATCTTGATACCCGTGGTGACCATCGTTAGTATGGCACCATCGATTGGCGGTCTGGGAGTGCGTGAGGCCAGCACGCTATATCTTTTTAGCCGCTACTTATCGCCCGAACGGGCTCTGGCTTATACGTTACTGGTTGATATGCTCATCTACAGTTTTAGCGTCAGTTCGGGCATTATCTACGCGTTTCGCGGGGGATTGAAACAAAAAGAGATTCGCGAAATGGAGATGATGTGACCCCGGGCGAATCAAGAGCGTCTATAATCCTGAGGCGACAGAGCTAAACATGAAAATACTTGTGGTTCACGGACCCAATTTGCAACTTTTGGGAAAACGCGAAGTTTCGGTGTACGGTACCGTTACACTGGACGAGATTAACGAGTCCCTTCGAGCATTGGCCAAAGCATTAAAGATTCAGATTGAGATTGCTCAGAGTAATCACGAAGGAGACATCGTTGATGCGATTGGAAATGCGCGCCTAGCTTTTCAGGGAATTCTGATTAATCCGGCCGCGTATACGCACACCAGCGTTGCTATTCGGGATGCCATTGCGGCTTGCGGTATTCCGGCGGTTGAGGTTCATCTCAGTCATATCTACAAACGCGAGGATTTTAGACAACATTCTATGACGGCGCCTTCCTGTGTGGCGCAGGTTACAGGATTCGGAAAAGACAGTTATCTTCTAGGACTCCGGGGATTGGTGTCCTATTGTTCTCATCAATGCAAAACCCCCAAAGCCAAATTGGCGAGGAAGAAAAAATGAACGTTAAAGAGATCAAGGAGTTGCTGGAGCTTATGGCCGAACACCAGATCGGCGAAATTGAGATTGAAAAAGAAAATATGAAAATCAAACTGCGCAAGTTGTCGGGGGACAGGATTTTTATGGAACATGCCCCGGCACTGCCTGCGATGCTTCCTCCGGTTTCTTCCGCGGTCACGGCCGGAGCCGTTATGCCTGCCCTTGCGGCTTCCCCCGCAGTTGAAGAAGGGATTGTGGTTGTCCGTTCCCCGATGGTGGGAACATTTTATTCGGCGCCTGCGCCTGATCAGCCCCCGTATGTGTCTGTCGGGAAACAAATCAAGGAGGGGGATGTCCTCTGCATTATCGAAGCCATGAAGCTTATGAATGAGATCAAGTCCGAAGCGGGCGGTGTGATTACGGAAATTCTTGTCCAGAACGGTCAAACGGTCGAATACGACCAGCCCATCATGAAGATCAGGAAAGCCTGATACAGCGCTTTCTTGCCACCTGAAGAGGAAATCACGAACTATGTTTTCCAAGATTATGATTGCAAACCGCGGAGAGATCGCAATCCGCGTTATTCGAGCCTGCCGTGAACTGGGAATTCGTACGGTTGCGGTTTTTTCAAAAGCAGACCGGGATTCGCTCCACGTCAAATTGGCCGATGAAGCCATTTGTGTTGGGGAAGCGCCCTCATCTGAAAGTTATTTGAACATTCCTGCGTTAATCTCGGCGGCGGAGATTGCCGATGTTGAGGCTATTCATCCGGGGTATGGATTTTTATCTGAAAATGCGCATTTTGGCGAGATCTGTGAATCCTGCCAGATCAAGTTTATTGGACCGAGGCCGGAGAGTATACGGCTTGCGGGTGATAAATCTGTTGCACGTATGGAAATGAAAAAAGCCGGTGTTCCGATTATTCCCGGGAGTAAGGGAACCATCAAAGATCAGGAAGAGGCACTTCGCCTTGCCAAAAAACTGGGTTATCCGGTGATTATCAAGGCCTCGGCGGGGGGCGGCGGAAAAGGTATTAAAATTGCACATAATGACGGGAAACTGATCAGTTCTTTTTTGACGGCCCAGGCGGAAGCGGAAGCTGCATTCGGCAACCGGGATATTTACATCGAGAAATTTATCGAGGAGCCTCGCCATATCGAGGTTCAGATTCTGGCGGATAGCCACGGGAATGTGGTTCACCTGGGTGAGCGTGATTGTTCCGTCCAGCGTCGGCACCAGAAACTGATTGAAGAATCACCGGCACCGGGGATTGGCGCAAAACTCCGCAGAAAAATCGGGGATGCAGCCATCCGTGCGGCGAAAGCGTTTGAGTATGAAAATGCCGGGACGATCGAGTTTTTGCTGGATAGTGACGAGAATTTCTACTTTATGGAAATGAATACGCGGTTGCAGGTGGAACATCCGGTGACTGAATTTGTGACGGGGATTGATCTTGTGAAAGAACAACTTCGGATTGCGGCCGGAGAAAAGCTCGGGTTTACCCAGGAGGATGTTGAGATCAAGGGGCACGCGGTTGAGTGCCGGATCAACGCAGAAGACCCCGATAATAATTTCATGCCCTGTCCCGGGAAAATTGAAACCTGGAACATGCCCGGAGGTCCTCGTGTGCGGGTGGACAGTCATGGTTATGCCGGCTATGTCGTTTCGCCGTTCTATGATTCCATGCTGGCCAAGCTGATTGTTCACGGCACGCATCGTCAGGACGCGATCAATATTATGCTGAGGGCTTTACGTGAGATGCAGATCAGTCCGATTAAAAATACGATCTCGCTTCACGAGCGAATTTTGAATAACCCCAAATTCCGGCAAGGGGGCGTGAATACAAAGTTTATCGAAACCTTTTTTAGCCCCGGGATGACTGAAGCATCCGAGAAAGATAGCGGCAGGCAATAGACGATGAAGGTCACCAGCGCATTCGCTCAGCTTTTTGCGATTTTTTCTTTTTTGACTCTCGGCAGTCTGATGATTATTGTCTCACTTCGCCTGCTTGCTTTTGATGATGCCATCCTGAAACTTCAGGAAATTTATCAGAGTCCGTGGCGTTCCGTTCAGGTGGGTGTTGTCGGACTTGTTTTTATTATTTTAGGCATCAACTTCTCAAAAACCCTGGTCAAGTCTGGCCGCCCGAACGAAGCCGTGATTTTTCATAGTGAAATTGGTCCTATGGTAGTTTCGGCAAGTGCGATTGAAATGGCGGCGTTGAAAGCGATAAAGCATTTTACCCTGGTTAAAAAGGCCAGGATCAAAATTAATATCAGCGGTAAAGATGTTGAAGTGAAGCTTCGCTTGAAACTGTGGGCGGGGGGCTCTGTGCCGTCGATCCTTGGGGAGTTGCAGGAAGCTGTTTCGAGTCGTGTGGGGCGTTTGTTGGGTCCGGAAAACCAGGTGACCGTGACCTGTGATGTCAAAGGCATGGAAGATTCCGAATCGTCAGTGCAGGAATCCGGCAAGAAAAATGAAGGTAACTTAATCTAAATTTAAAAGGAGGATTGAGCAAAATGAAACGTATTGGGATGTTGACAGGCGGCGGCGATTGTCCAGGACTGAATGCAGTGCTCCGGGCCATTGTGTGGATGGCCAAGCGTGAGGGGTGGACTTGCATCGGATTTAAGCAGGGGTGGAAGGGTATCATTGAAAATATTCATGAGGAGCTTACCCTGGACTCTATCTCCGGTATTTTGCCGCGGGGTGGTACGATTCTCAGAACTTCAAGAACCAATCCTTACAAGAAACAAGGAGATGTTGAAAAAGTTCGGGAAAACATCAAAAAGAACCGCTTGGATGCCTTGATTGCCATTGGAGGCGAAGATACGCTGGGTGCCGGGCACAAGCTTTTTAAGGACGGAGTTCCGGTGATCGGGGTTCCCAAAACGATCGATAATGATTTGAATGCCACGGATTACACGTTCGGTTACGACACCGCACTTTCGATTGCGACAGAATGCATTGATCGATTGCACACGACCGCGGATTCACATAACCGGGTCATTGTCGCAGAAATTATGGGTCGTCACGCCGGTTGGATTGCGCTTGAATCCGGACTTGCGGGGGGTGCGGACGTCATTTTAATTCCTGAGGTCCCGATGACTTCTGACGAGATTTGTAATTTTATCCTGAAGCGGCATCAGCGCGGCAAGAATTTCAGTATCGTCGCGGTGGCGGAAGGATTTTCGATTAAGGGTGAAGAGCTGGTTACGAGTAAAAACGAGCTGGATGCGTTTGGGCATGTTCAGCTGGGCGGGGTGGGAGACCGGCTTGCGAAAATTATCGAGAAAAAAACCGGATTTGAAACTCGTTGTACAGTGTTGGGACACATTCAAAGAGGCGGGTCGCCCACGGCCTTTGACCGTGTGCTGGGCACCCGATTTGGCGTCAAGGCCTTTGAGCTCGCGAAGCTTGGGAAGTTTGGCTACATGGCAGCACTTCGCGGTCGCGATATTGTCGAGGTTCCGCTTGCGGATGCGGTGGGTGCACTCAAGACCGTTCCGATGGAACTGTATGATGTGGCGAAGCAGTTTTTCGGGTAAGCCATGAAGAAATATTTCGAAGGTTTTTTAAAGGGGCACGAAGAGGCGTTTCAGAAGTCCTTCCGTGAGGACTCCATGGAGGTCTTGAACCAGATAGCGCATTCGATCATCAACGCGTTCAAAGCCGGACACAAAGTGATCCTTTGCGGGAACGGTGGCTCCGGGACGGATGCCCTTCATGTTGCCGCCGAATTTGTGGGACGTTTTGAAAAGGAACGAATGAGCCTGCCTGCGATCGCTCTTTCGGCGGATACCGCATCGATTACCGCGATTGGAAATGATTATGGCTATGATCGCGTTTTTGAACGTCAGCTCGAGGGTTTGGGCCATAAAGGGGATGTACTCATCGCGCTTTCAACAAGCGGACGATCTCCCAATGTTTTGAAGGCGATCGAAAAGGCCAAGCAAAAGGGCCTCCTTACGATTGGGTTTACGGGTCGTGAGGGTGGATTGATGAAGGGGATGGTGGATCATTGCTTTTGCGTCCATTCGCAAAAAACAGCTCACATCCAGGAAATCCATATGACCGCGCTTCATGCGATCTGTGGATTTGTGGAACAGGTCCTGTTCGGGTAAACGGATGAGGTCTTCAAAGATTTTGACCCGCGGGACACTCCCTGGGGTCGTCGCAAAAATTCGCCGCACAAAAAAGCGGATTGCGTTTACGAACGGGACATTTGACATTTTGCACTTGGGACATGTCACGTATTTGCAAAAGGCCAAGGAGACGGCCGACGTCCTTATCGTGGGTGTGAATACGGATCGCTCGGTGAAAACCTACAAGGACCCCGCCCGCCCGGTCAATCCCCAAAATGACCGGGTTCATGTTTTAGCGGCACTCGAGTGTGTGGATTATGTGATGCTTTTTGATGACCCGACTCCCCTGAAGCTGGTCCTTGCGGTCAGACCCGACGTTCTCGTCAAAGGGGCCGATTGGGCGCTGAAGGACATTGCCGGAGCCAAAGAGGTTTTTTCCTGGGGGGGGACAGTCCGGCGAATTAAATTGGTTGCGGGTCGATCGTCCACCCGCATTATCAAGGCCCTGAAACTGGCTTAAGAGACGTGAAATCCTCGTCCCGGCTTTTTGAAAAATTTTCGCTTTATGCGGTCACCGATCTCAAGGACGATTCCGCAGAAATCATACGGAAGATAGAGTCTGTGTATCGGGGCGGGGCGGATATTGTCCAGCTTCGGTCCCACTGCTTGACCGATTCCCAGATGTTGCGAGTCGGTGAGAAGATTAAAAAAATAGCGCGATTTTACCGGCGGCTTTTTTTTATCAATGACCGGCTGGATCTTGCGATCGCGCTTGGCGCGGACGGGGTTCACCTGGGACAAAACGATATGCCCTTGCCCCTGGCACGAAGGATCGCGGGGCGTGCCGGGTGCCGGTTCAAATTTGGGCGGTCGACCTGTTGCCTGAAACAGGCGCGAACTGCCGTTCGGGAAGGGGCCGATTACATTGGGGTGGGTCCGGTGTTCGAGACACCGACCAAGCCCGGGCGGGGTCCGGTAGGCCTTGAGTATGTGAGACAAGTTGCCCGTTGCGTTTCAATTCCCTGGGTGGCGATCGGCGGGATTGATCTAGGAAATCTTGCGCTTGTGATAAACGCGGGGGCAAAACGTGTTGCGGTGGTTCGCGCAATTTTTTCAGCCCGAAACCCCGAACGGGCCGCTTTGACATTCAAACAAAAATTAGGAGACTGAATGATGCAAAAAAATCCAGGCCTTATTGTCATCGGTACCGTTGCGATTGATAAACTTACCACTCCTTTTGGCGCGGAACAAACAGTGTTCGGCGGATCGGCGTCATTTTTCTCTTATGCAGCCAGTTTTTTCAGTCAAGTGGGGGTCGTGGCGGTCGTCGGGGAAGATTTTCCGGATGAGTATCGGAACGTGCTCAAGGAACGGGGAATTGATCTCAGCCATCTTGAGGTCAAGCCCGGCAAGACATTTCACTGGGAAGGGAAATATGAGTCTGACATGAATTCGGCAATCACGCTCCGAACCGACTTAAACGTGCTCCTTGATTTTAAACCCCAAATTCGTTTTTCAAAAATGCCGGAATTTGTTTTTCTGGCGAACGTGGATCCGGATCTTCAGCTGTCAGTTCTTGACCAGGTCCATGGCTCGTCGCTCAAGTTTGTTGCTTCCGATACCATGAACTTCTGGATTCAGAATAAGCCCGAGTCCGTCAAAAAGGTCCTGGGGCGCGTTCATGCGGTTTTTATGAACGACGGAGAAGCCCGGCAATTGACCGGGGAGGTGAATCTGATTCGTGCGGCCCAGCACATCCATCAGATGGGACCGGAATACGTGATTATTAAAAAGGGAGAACACGGGTCCCTGCTTTACAGCCACGAAGGAGTTTTCCTTTATCCAGCTTATCCTCTTGAAACCGTTTTTGACCCCACGGGAGCGGGGGACAGTTTTGCCGGCGGCGTGATGGGCTACCTTGCTTCGGCAAGGAAAGTGAATCTCAAGATCATGAAGTCTGCCATTGCCTACGGGACGGTCGTGGCCTCTTTTACGGTTGAAAAATTTGGTCTTGCACGGCTCCGTGAGGTCAAACGCGAACATTTTGATAAACGTCTGGAAGTTTTGAAAAAAATCTGTAAGATTTGAAATTCGAAACAGGTATTGGCAGGAAATTCAGCATCCCTTTTTTCGCGGGATTCGTCTAATGGTAAGACACAAGCTTCCCAAGCTTGGAACACGGGTTCGATTCCCGTATCCCGCTCCATCTCTTTTTTTACAATTCCGAATCAGATCAAGGGGTTACGTCAAAACCGGCGTAACCCCTTTTTTTTCGGGCTCACGTCCTTCTCCGACGCCGGAGAGGAAGGATGATATCCGGAAAATGCCGGAATGTTTTTCGATGGATGCCAAAAAAACACCGAAAAAAATCAATTAAAAATCAATTAAGGTTAGAGTTTCGGGGTATAACGTGCTACAATACGTTCGTAACTCACCAAGATGTTCTGCATCTTTAATCAACTGTCACCAACCCATATCCATTTCCCCGACGCGGAGATGATGTTTACGTAGATATCGAGGGGGATGGGCGGTATCGAATAGTTTTGAGTCCCTTTAGCGAGGAATTGGTCCGAGCGTGGAATTTCCGTGTTTTGCAGGGGGGCGCGGTTTTGGGAACTGGCATGAATTAAACGTGAGAGGAGGCTGTTTGTGCGGGAAAACTTCAAGGGAAACAAGCGGCGCAAGGAAGAGTTAAGAAAAA
>CAYULU010000031.1:0-20128 GCA_964445745.1 uncultured bacterium
TTTAGTGATCTGATTCCGGAAGGAAGTTTTGAGGGCGGTTGTTTGCCTGTTTATGATCTGCAGGCTGTCGCAACGGCATTTGGAGAGCAACCCACACCTTCAGTTAAGGGGTGGAAGCGGATGGCTGGGCGGAGATGCGAACCGGATATGTTTATTGCTCAAGTGGTGGGACGATCCATGGAGCCCACAATTAAAGACGGAAGCTGGTGCCTGTTCCGATTTAATCCCGAAGGTTCTCGGCATGGTGTTTATCTGATTGAATCCCGTCTGGTTACGGATCCGGAAACCCAACAGAGTTTTACGATCAAACGCTATTACAGCAAAAAGAAGCAAATGAAAGACGGCCGCTGGCGGCATGAGGAGATTCGGCTTTCGCCGGACAACAAGGCCTTCAAGGAAATCGTCCTCAAAAACGTTTCCGGTGACGACTTCCGTGTCGTCGCGGAGTTTGTGTGTTGCCTATGAAAAACAAAACACCTGAAAAGCCAAAGACCACCGGAGAGATCGTTCTCTATCGGACCGAAGACGCCGGACGGGCCGCCCGGTTGAAAAAATCCGACGCGCCGGAAGGCGAGAGCAAAAAATTTAAAGGTTGGGAGTGCGGGGTATGAGCTCATTGCAGAAAAAAAACGGAATGACTTTTAATCAGTTGGTCCAGTCCATCTGTTTGATCAATGAAAAATTGTCAAAGCAAGCGGCAAAAGCAGTCAACGCGAGTCTGACCATTCGCAATTGGATGATTGGGATGTATGTCGCAGAATTTGAATTGCGAGGATCTGACAGGGCAAAATACGGCGAAAGATTGCTTGATGCCCTAACCGCCAAACTTGCAAAGCAAAAAGTGAGGGGCTGCGGCCGCAGACAGCTTTATAATCATGCTGCTTTTTACAGGGCCTACCCTCAAATATTGCGGACACTGTCCGCACAATCAAAAAAGCTGCTTTTGCCGGAGGGTATCCCGGCCGGAAAAGTGCGGACGGTGTCCGCACAATTCAGGACCGATGCGGAGACGCTTTTGACGCATCTATCCTATAGCCACTTTGAATTATTGATCGAAATCGCTGAGCCCCTGAAGCGAGCCTTCTATGAACATCAATGCATTCGGGGCCATTGGTCCGTGCGGGAGCTGAAGCGGCAGATTGTAACGCTTTATTTTGAACGTTCGGGATTATCGAGGAACAAAAAGAAGCTGAGGGCGATGATTTCTCGAACAGCGGAAGTGGACAAGCCCGAATTCGCGGTTCGCGATCCTTATGTTTTTGAATTCCTTGGGCTGAAATCCAAGGAAGTGATGAGTGAGTCGCATCTCGAAGGCGCGCTTTTGGACCGCTTGCAGGATTTTCTTCTTGAGATGGGACATGGTTTCTGCTTCGAAGCGCGTCAGCGTCGTATTGTGATTGGAGGACAATATTGTTTCGTGGATCTGGTTTTTTATCACCGCGTCCTGAAATGCCACGTTTTGATTGAATTGAAGGCCGATGAATTCAAGCATGAACACATCGGCCAGTTGAACACCTATGTTACATGGTACAGGAAACATGCCATGACCGCGGGCGACAATCCGCCGGTCGGTATTTTGCTTTGCACGCAAAAAAATCATGCGATGGTTGAGTTCGCGTTGGCGGGAATGGACAACAAGCTGTTTGTTAAGAAATATCAGCTGGAATTACCCCGTAAAGAAGCCATTCGGCAGTTTCTGGAATCTCAGATAGAACAATGAGGCGAGGTCGCTTGGATTTCGATGAAAGTAAAAAATTAGAAAGAAAGGGCTGAATTTATGACAGGGCATCATTCGGATATTTTGAGCGGAATTGTTACTTACTTTGCAAAATCAAAAATTACACCGCTCCTGATCGCGGCGTCGCTTGTGATCGGGGTGTTTGCGGTCATGAATCTTCCGCGCGAAGAAGAGCCGCAGATTTCGGTGCCGATGTTCGATATTTTTGTGCGCTATCCCGGCGCGGATTCAAAAGAGGTTGAGCAGAGAATTGTGACGCTCGGCGAACGGAAGCTTTGGGAGATTCCCGGGGTTGAATATATTTATTCCACGATCGAACCCGAAGGCGCGCTCATTATTGTCCGGTTCAAGGTGGGCGAAGATCCGGAGAAAAGTCTGATCAAGCTTTATACGAAGGTTTACTCCAATCTTGATTTCCTGCCGCAAGGCGCGGCCCAGCCGTTTATCAAGGTGCGTTCGATCGACGATGTGCCGATCCTTGCGCTGACATTTCACTCGAAGGGGCGGAACCCGGTTGAACTGCGCAGGACCGTGGCGAATATCCAGAATATTGTGAACGCGATCCCCGATGTTTCGGAGACTCACATTACAGGCGGACGCAAGCGGCAGTTTCAGGTGTTTTTTGACGAAGAAAAAATGAAGGCGCGCCTGCTTAACCCGCTTGAGATTGCCCAGATTATCCGCTCCGCCAATGTGAAACAGCATGCCGGCTATGTGGAAGGTGATCCGGCGATCGAGCAGGTCGAAACGAATTCTTTCTTCCGGACGAAGGCGGACCTTGAGAACCTTGTGGTCGGTGTCAGCGCGGGTGCGGTGGTCACCCTGAAGGATATCGCGAAAGTGGTGGATGGGCCGGATGAGGAAGACCGGGCGACGGAGATTTTTTTCGGGGCCGCAGGTTTGAAGGAGAACAAAGGACCGTTTGAAGCGGTGACGCTCGCAGTTTCGAAGCGCAAGGGAGCGAACGCCGCTCATCTTTCGGAAGTTATTTTGCGCGCGATCAGGGAACTTCCGGAAACGGTTTTCCCCAAAAATATCGAGATGACCGTGACCCGCGATTACGGTGAAACGGCGAAAGAAAAATCGGACGAACTGCTTTTCCATATGGCGATTGCGGTATTCGGTGTCAGTCTCCTGATTGCCTGGGTACTTGGTCACCGCGAGGCCGGCGTGGTTGCGATCGCCATTCCGATGACGCTCGCGCTCACACTCGCCACTTTTTATTTTCTCGGGTTTACGCTGAACCGGATTACGCTTTTTGCGCTGATCTTTTCGATCGGTATTTTGGTGGATGATCCGATTGTCGACGTTGAAAATATCGTGCGTCACCTCCGTCTTCCCGATAACAAGGGAAAGTCCATTCTTGATATCACGATCGAGGCCGTGAACGAAGTCCGGAGCCCCTTGATCCTTGCCACACTCACCGTGATTGCGGCCATTCTTCCGATGGCGTTTGTGAGCGGGCTGATGGGACCCTACATGCGCCCTATTCCCATAGGAGCCAGCGCGGCCATGATGTTTTCGATGATCGTCGCGCTTGTGGCGACCCCCTGGGCGGCTTACCAGATTCTTGGACGGGCGTTTGCGAAGGGGAAACTTAAGGCTCATCATGAAGGCGAAAAAGAAGATTTCCTGACGCGTCTTTACCGCTTTTACATGGGACCGCTCATTCGAAATGCGGCAGTGAGGCATGTGTTTCTGTGGGTCCTCGGTGGCCTTCTGGTTGCGGCGATGGCGCTTGTTCCGCTTAAGTTGGTGCGGATGAAAATGCTGCCGTTTGACAACAAAAATGAGTTTCAGGTCATTTTAAATATGCCGGACGGAACGGCGATCGAAATCACAAAACAAGTGATCACCGAGGTCGCGGAGTATTTGACGACGATTCCGGAAGTAAAGGATATCCAACTTTATGCCGGATGCGCCGCGCCTTATAACTTTAACGGGCTCGTCCGTCATTATTTTTTACGTTCCAAAACTCATCAGGCAGACCTGCAGGTCAATCTTGCCGCCAAACACGACCGGAAGCGGCAAAGCCACGACATCGCGAAGGCCGTTCGTCCGAAAATTCACGAAATCGTTAAAAAACACGGCGGGCATGTACAGATCGCCGAAGTGCCGCCCGGGCCGCCGGTGCTCTCAACCCTGGTTCTTGAAATTTACGGGCCGACCCTGGAAGGACAAAATGAAATTGCAAGAGAAATTGAAAGGCTCCT
The DNA here is from genome assembly GCA_964445745.1 of uncultured bacterium. Taxonomy (GTDB): domain Bacteria; phylum Omnitrophota; class Omnitrophia; order Omnitrophales; family Aquincolibacteriaceae; genus UBA1443. The sequence goes on from CAYULU010000031.1 coordinate 3,952, forward strand.
CGCTTCAAGCGAAGGCGTGACGGATATTGATACCTATGTTCAGGCGCCTGAAAAGCTCGCGCGCCTGCGGGTTAATACGGAGAAAGCTTCCTTAAATGGTATTCCGGTCGCGCAGATTTCGGAGAGTGTTGCGACGGCGTTGGGCGGTAAAGCCGTGGACCTCGCGCACTTGTCAGAAGAATACGAGCCGGTCGAAATCCTTTTGCGTCTTCCCAAAGAGAAACGCCAGACGATTGAAAGCGTGCTCAACATGACGCTCCTTTCACGCTATGGCAACCCGCTCCCGATCCGCGAACTCGTGGATCTTGAAACGGACACGAAGGATCTTGCGATCTATCATAAAAACCTGATGCGCGTTTCTTACGTGATCGCGGACGTGGCCGGCAAGTTCGAAAGCCCCGCGTATGCGATTCTGAAACTTAAAAAAGAGATCGCGAAAATGTCTTTACCTCCGGCATCTGTCATCCTGAGCCCCCGTGGGGCGAAGGATCTCAAAGAAGATTCTTCGCCTTCTGCGGGGCTCCCTTTGGATCTAAAGACCCTCGGGGGCAAGGACAGAATGACGCATGGGCAGAAAACGATCGATCAATTGTTTAACGGCCAGCCCGCGAGCACGGACCGCTGGGCCCTCAAATGGGATGGGGAGTGGCAGATTACTTACGAAGTGTTCCGGGATCTCGGGATCGCGTTTGCGTTCGTTCTGCTCCTGATCTACGCGCTCGTGGTGGGCTGGTTCCAGTCGTTTAAAACGCCGTGGATTATCATGCTTCCGATCCCGCTCACGCTGATCGGAATTCTTCCGGCGCACTGGATGTTTGGGGTCTTTTTTACGGCGACTTCCATGATCGGGATGATCGCGGGGGCCGGAATTGTCGTGCGTAATTCTATTATTCTGGTGGATTTTATCGAGCTTCAACGGGAGGCAGGGATGCCGCTTGAAGAAGCGGTGATCGACGCGGGCGCGAAACGATTTCGCCCGATGTTGCTTACAGCGGCGGCGGTGGTGGTCGGGGCGTCGGTGATCCTCTTTGATCCGATCTTCCAGGGGCTTGCGGTGGCGCTGATGGCCGGTGAGATTGCTTCCACGATCCTTTCCCGGACCGCGGTGCCGGTTCTCTATTATATGATGGCTGGAAAAGACAGTAAGGCGTGAGGTGTGCGGCGTGATAAGGAATCCTGCGCAGGTGACAATCACCTGTTTGTGTTTGCGGAGTCTATCCTGTGTTTCAAGGAGATGACGAATCCAAAGACTGGGAAATGAAAGAAGAGGAACCTCCCCAGCCTTTGAAAGAAAAGTGGGCAAGGGACGAAATTTTAGGTCCGGAAACTGTCATATGCCCGTCCTGTAAAAACCGGGTGTCCGCCGACAGCATGCACTGCCTTTACTGCGGCGAACGTGTTCTCCGAAAGGCCGGCTTTCTAAGCGGACTGTTTGTCTGGATCAAAAGTTTTTTTGGAAAATAACGGGTCAGGAATATTTTGGGGGTTTCCGGGGGGCGATTTCTGGACATGGTAGCGGCTTCGTTGTATATTACGGCCACGAACCGAAACTGGACTACTCAAGGAGGCTTGCCCCGCCGAAGATTAGCGGAGGTGCCCGTAGCATTTTTAAAATCGCTTGTTTAGGTCACGATCGCAAAATTATTTTTTCCAACAATTAATGGATCTGTGCTTTGAACGGATCCGATCTTGAACGGGGGAACTATGAGCCAAGAAAAAGTTTTTACGGATGCCAATTTTCAAGCCGAAGTACTTCAATCTGCCCAGCCTGTCCTGGTTGATTTTTGGGCCGAGTGGTGCGGTCCTTGCCGCATGCTGGGTCCCGTGGTGGAAAAGATTGCGGCCGCGAATGCGGGAAAAATTACGGTCGGCAAGATGAACGTCGACGAGAATCCGAACACTCCGTCAAAATACGGGATCCAGGGGATTCCGACAATCATCTTTTTTAAAGGCGGTCAGCTTGTCCAGCAATTGGTCGGGTATCAGTCCCAGGATAAAATCCAGAAGATGATCGACGAAACCCTTCGTTGAAAAGCGAAAGGGAAAATTCGGAGACCACCTCTTCCATGCGAATGCGCCGGCTCGGCAAGACAGGCCTTGATGTTTCTGAGGTCGGGTTTGGTTGCTGGGCGATCGGCGGCAATGCCTACGGAAAAGTAGACGACCGCGAATCTCTTGAAGCGCTTGAGACTGCCTGGTCGGGGGGCGTTAATTTTTTTGATACAGCCGACACCTACGGCGAAGGTCATAGTGAATCTCTCCTTGCTAAATTCCTGAAAGGAAAACCCCGGGATCAAGTCCTGATCGCCACCAAAGCCGGCTGGGACTTTTATCCCGAAGATCTGAAACAGTGTTGTGCGACGGCAGATTCGAGACCCCGTAACTTGGTCGGGCACCGGAAAAACTTCGATAGCGATTATCTCCGGTTTGCCTGTGAACAGAGTTTGGAGCGCCTCGGAGTGGACCATATCGACCTTTATCAATTGCATAATCCGACCCTTGAGCAGATCCGATCCGGCGATCCCGTTTCAGCGCTTGAAACACTGAAACGGGAAGGGAAAATCCGGGCGATCGGAATTTCAGTCCACCGGGAAGAAGAGGCGCTTGCCGCGATTGAAGATCCGCGCGTCGAGAGCCTGCAGGTTATTTTTAATATCCTGGACCAGCGGATGGCGGAACATGTTTTCGCGGAAGCGGAAAAAAGGAATGTGGGGATGATTGCGCGTGAACCGCTGGCGAGCGGTCTTCTAACGGGGAAATATCCCCCCGGTCATGAATTTCCGAAAACGGATCACCGAAGACGATGGTCTTCCGAAAAAAGGGAATGGGACTGGCAAAAAGTCCAGGTCATCCGTCATGTTTTGGGAAACCTCCTGGCGGTCGGGGATTCGGGACGGGCGGCGCAAGCGGCGCTGGAATTTGTTCTGTCATTTCCGGCGATTACTTCTGTCATCCCGGGCGCCAAAACAAAAACCCAGGTTCTGAATCATCAAGACGCAGTCTCTGCCCCCTTTCTCTCGGAAAGCGATAGGACCCGGCTCCGGGCGCTCTGGATGGATAACCCGCTTTTTCGGAAAGGATTACTGCCCCGATGAAAGTTCTGAGAATGATTTTTTTGTGGCTGGTGATTATGGCCGCGCTTGTTTATTTTCATGATCACTGGGTCGGTTTGTCGATTCAGCCCGTGCTCGAACGTCAGCTAGCCGACGCTTTCGACATGCCTTTTAATATTGATGGCCTCAAGGTCAGTTTATTTCCTCCCGGAAGAATAACGCTCAAAAAAATCGAATGCCTGAATCCCCGGGAATTCAGGCGGCCCCAGCATTTTGTGGGGGAAGGGGTGACTTTTTTCATCGACCTTCCCGCGCTAAAACAAAAATGCATCCGGATTAAAAAAGCGCATTTCAAAAAATTTCTTTTTGCTGTCGAGACTCACATGAACGGTAAAGAATCGCGCAGTAACACGTTTATCTGGTATCACCATATGGGGCTTGATGAAGACGATGATCTCTCGATGCATTTTCCGAAACAGGATTCGCCCTCCCCGGAACAGGCGGTGGCGGAAGCCGAGACCCAGGGAAAATGGCGGGTGATGATTGACCGGCTCGACCTCGACGACGGGACCTTTATCTACGATGACCTACGCTTGCCGGAAGACGAGCGGCACTGGATCTTCCAAAACCTGAAAGGTTTCTGGGAGGGTTTTGATTTAATTCCGGGGTACACAAGCCCCGAGTTCCGGGAGTTTATCGAACTGGAAGGGACCTTTGGGCAAAATCCTCCCGCCCGGTTCGCGGGGAAAGGAAAATGTCAGTTTTCCGACGGCAACAATTTCGATCTGGAGCTTTCGATCGAGGAGGGTTCCATTACCGAGTATAAATTTTTGCTGGATGGACTTCCTGGTGAGGTGACCGGGGGAAGGTTTGATCTCCGGTCCCGGGGAATTTGTCACGAGAGTAACCTGAAGTCTTCCCATATCTTGACGTTACGCTCGATGAAACTTACCGCCCCCACCTTACGACAGAAAATTTTAAAATATCCCTTCGGTACAGTGTTGCTGGTGCTCGAAAGCCAGAAAAGAATTGAACTGGAGGTTGACGTTAACGGCTATATCGGAGATCCCAAATTCCGTTTCTTCAGTGCTTTTACCAAGGCCTTCCGGAAATCCCTGATGCACAAGGCCGGAGTGATCTTGAACGAAATTAAAAAGGGAACCACCATGGTTGCGGCCGAGGCGCCTTCCCAGGTTCGGGATGGCATGGGGCAAATCGGGAATCTTCTCAATAACACTTTTAGCACCCTGAACCCGCTGACGGTTCTGGGGGAAACCCAGAGGAAAAAAGATGAAAAACAATTCTGAAACCAGGGCCGGTTATGTTTCCATTATCGGGCGGCCGAATGTCGGGAAATCCACTCTGCTGAATTTTCTCGTGGGTGAGAAACTCGCGGGTATTTCTTCAAAGCCGCAGACCACGCGCGACGTTGTCCGGGGGATTGTCACGATTCCGAACGGAAAAAAAGTGGGCAGTCCTTATCGCGGGCAGATTGTCTTTCTTGATACGCCCGGTGTCCACGAGCCGCATGACCAGCTGGGGAAAGAAATGCTTCATGAAGTGCGCCATTCACTCGAGGATGCGGACGTGCTTTTCTGGATGGTTTACCCGCGGGAGATCGGAGACACGGAAGAACGAATGCTCAGTTGGTTGAAGGATTTCAAGAAGCCTGTTTTTCTGCTCGTCAATCAGATTGATAAATTCCCGAGGCTTCAGGTGCTTCCCGCGATTGACTCTTACCAGAAGGTGTATCCTTTCAAGGATTTCATTCCGATCAGCGCGGTGACCGGAGAAAATGTCGATGTCCTGATTCAAAAAACGCTCGAATGTCTTCCGAAAGGTGATTTTATTTATCCCGAAGACCAGATCTCGGATCAAAATGAGAGATTCCATGTCCGGGAACTGATCCGCGAGAAACTCTATCATGAGCTCGAGGATGAGCTTCCTTATGATGCCGCGGTTCGGATCGAAAGTTACAAGGATGAAGAAAAAATAACCCGGATCAGCGCGACCATTATTGTTAGCCGCGAATCGCAGAAGGCGATTGTGATCGGAAAAGGCGGGTTGAAGATCAAGGAAATCGGACGAACGGCGCGTCTTGAGATTGAAAGCCTGATCGGGCGTAAGGTTTTTCTCGAACTCTGGGTGAAGGTCATTGCCGGCTGGAAAGAGAATGCCTCCCTGTTGGGCGAGATTCGCGAAGGATCCTGAAGAAGGGGGCGAGGGTGAAGATCCTTGTTTTTGGAGCGGGCGCGATTGGTTCAGCCTTCGGCGGATTTCTTTCAAGGCGGCATGACGTAACCTTGCTTGGGCGAAAGACCCATATCGATGCGATCCGGAAATGCGGTCTTAAAGTGACGGGGATCTGGGGTCGGCATACGTTCCGGTTCGCGAAACTTGTGACCGATATTCGCGGTCTCGATCGATCCCAACCGTTTGATCTTATCCTGTGCACGGTCAAATCCCACGGTACGTCGCGCGCGGCGGGTCTTATTCAAAAAATCATGGCCCCTTCGACTTGTGTCCTTTCATTGCAAAATGGTCTCGGAAATATCGAAGCGCTTTGTGAGAAAATTCCGGTCAAACAGGTACTTGCGGGGCGGGTGATTTTTGGCGTTGAACTCCACGGGCCGGGCAGGATTCATATTTCGGTGATTGCCCAGCCGACTGCGATTGGCGAGGTCACCGGTGGGCGCATGACCCGGCGCGTGAAAACGATCGTCAAGACGTTGAATGCGTCAAAGCTTCCTTCGGTGGCGACTTGTAACGTCAAGGGACTGCTTTGGCTCAAGGTTATTTACAATGCCGCTCTCAATCCGCTAGCCTCTTTAATGCGGTCCCACTACGGGAAATTGGGAGAAAATGAAGGGGCGCGAGAGACCATGAATGCCGTGATTGATGAAATTTATCAAGTGGCCCGCAAAGTCAAAGTCCGGCTTGATCCCTCCACAGCGGGTGCGTACAAGAAAATATTTTACGCCAAGCTTCTCCCTCGAACCTATGATCATCATCCGTCCATGCTCCAGGATCTTCAGAGGGGGAAACGTACAGAGATTGATTCGTTGAATGGAAGGATCGTAAAGCTTGGCCGCCAGCACGGTGTCCCGGTCCCCGTCAACGCTTTGCTCACCCGTGCCATCAAACAAGCGGAAAAAACGCCGTCTAGCTTGAGAAGTACCCAAAAATGTGACCCCGGAAGATGTTTGCGCGGGAAGCAATGAGGGCCATCTTAAAATCGGGAGGGAAAAAGAAACAAGGGAAAAAGAAACGATTGACCCCCTAAAGACGAAAGCCATACAATTTCAATTGCAATCTGGATCAAGCTTGAAGCGAAAACTCAAATCCTGAAGATGATTCTAGATGAACTGAATGGATGATGTAAAAGATTGATTAAAATGAAAGCAACTGAGAATATGAAGAGTGCCGATAAAAATCACGCCGGCAAAAATAATCAAAAAACCCTTGCTGTTTTTTTATCCAACCGTTTATTGCTTTCCTACTTGCAATCAGTCAGTTGAAAAGCAAATATTCATTCGTGGTGATTTTTTCTTTTTTTGTGCTTTTTGGATTTACATTTCTTGCCCAAAATGAAAGTTTTGATTCATTTCGCTACATCGAACGGTTCCATCAGTGCATCCCGTATGATTTGGTCCAGTATCAGCATGACATCGCGGATTTTTTTACGTTTAAATCAAAGATTAAAGACCTGTACGTTATCACAAGTTATTTTATTGTTTCAAGATTCACCGATAACTACCATGTGCTTATGGCTCTTTGGGCAGCGGTGTTTTCTTTCTTTTGTTTGAAATCTTTTCGTTTTTTTGTTAATTGCCCCGAGTTTGAGAAGTCGCTTGCTGTATTTTTGCTCGCATTTTTATTTCTTTCCAGCAATAGTATATTCAACATCAACGGGGTTCGATTCTGGACTGCGGCTTGGGTGGCCGTCTATGTTGTTTTTGAAATGATTGTAAATAAGAATTACAAATTTACAGCATTAGCACTCCTTACGCCTCTTATCCATATTTCGTATTTGTTTTTTGTCGGGGTCTTAATCGTTTTTTTACTGACCAGAAAATTTGAAAATATATGGATGCTTTTATTTTTTGTCAGTTTTTTTGTGTCAGAAATATCAATCCAGTTATTTCGAAATTATCAGGAGCATTTGCCTCCATTCATTCAAAGTGTGATCTGGTCCTATGCTGCAGAAGAAAATTTAGCGGAACATCGGCGTGTCATTGAACAAATTCCGTTATATGCAAAAATTTTGAACAGTTTACCGCGTTATTTTCTTAACTTGATGATGTTTGTGTTTATCACCAATTACAAAAGAATGTGGTTGTTCAAAAGTGGGCGTGTTGTTTTTATCTTCTTGTTAATTTGGCTATCATTTGTAAATTTTACGATGGCAATTCCCAGCTTTGGCAGCAGGTTTATTGCATTGTCCGTTCCGTTTGTCTGTTATCTGGGTTTACTCACTTACAGGCACATTCCCATGCTCCCAAAATTGATTTATCTCATACCGGTCGTGTACAGTTACTCGATCCTCTATTGGTGTAGAGCAATGATTTCAGTGACTGACCCATATTTAATAATCTCCGTATTCCCACATATCGTTATTAAAAATTTACTCTGATGAAAAAGTTGAACATTCTGATTATCTCAAGGAGCATTATTCCGAAGAATTCGCCCAGAGCATTTCGGGCGACAGAGCTCGCTACTGAATTGGCGCGTCAGGGGCATTCAGTTACCCTGTATTCGATTTTAGGCAACTATGATTACTCTGAATATGAAGGAGAAACCGGAGTCAAAGTCAAAAACATGGGTAAGATGTTGTTCGCTACTCATGATAGTGATGGTGGCTTTCGCTATACGTTACTAGATAAAATTCTTTATCATTCCCTGCATCGCCTTATCGAATTTCCTGATATTGAGCTCATGTTTAGAGTTCCCGCCATCATCAGGAAGGAAAAAGAGATGGATCTGCTGATTACAATTGCATCTCCGCACGCAATCCACTGGGGAGGAGCGCTGGCTAGAACCCTGATCCCAGCTTCTAAGTTTCCGAAAACCTGGGTTGCCGATTGCGGGGATCCCTATATGGGTAATTCCATAGAAAATAATAAATTTTCATATTTCAAGTATGTCGAAAAATGGTGGGGGAGAAAAGTGGATTATATTACCATTCCCCTTGAAGAAGGAAAGACGGGGTATTACCGGGAATTTCACTCAAAAATTAAAATCATTCCCCAGGGTTTTGATTTTAGTAAAGTGAAATTGGCACAGCCCTATGTGCGTAATGACATTCCTACATTTGCGTATGCCGGTACTATTTATCCTAAGAAGAGAGATCCGAAATCATTTCTTAATTTCTTGGTTTCACTTGAGCAAGACTTTAGATTTGTTATTTATACAAGAACTCCCAATTACTACAGTGTTTACAAAAAAAAATTGCAAGAAAAATTGGTGGTTAAGTCTTATATCCCCCGGGATCAGTTGATTTTTGAGTTAAGTCAAATGGATTTTTTAATCAATCTCAAAAATCCAGACCGCGTTCAATCACCTAGCAAAATGATTGATTACCTGTTATCTCAAAGGCCTATTTTGAATATTAGCTCAGATTTTTCTGCGCATGAGCGAAACGTATTTCTCGAATTTGTTAGTGGTGATTACGTCCACAAGTTAGAAAATTCCAGTATCGATCAATATAACATTCAAAATGTTGCGTTGAAGTTTGTTGATTTATGCAATGAACATTGAAAGAGTGGGGAGCAGGATAAGAGGGATCGTTGGTATCGGCGTATCGCCAACAATTTTTGGATCATGATCCCGTTGGGACAGCCGCTTTTACCTATTTTCAAAAGAGGGATGAATGAAACTAGCGATTATTTCAGATTATGATTACATCGACAAAAAAGGCGCGTTTAATGCGATTCACAATCGAATTAAATGTTTAAAAAACCATTATCCAGTGGAAATAGACGTTTATCTTCTGCTTGAATATGAAAATTGGTTCATACGAAAACTACGTAAAACCCCCAAAAGGGAAAAACTTCAATCGATAGAATATGATGGCATTGCATATCATATTTTGTGGGCAAATTTTTCCTTGTTGAGGTATCTAATTAGATTCCGACTTCATAAATATCCTTCTTTTTTGTTTAAATATAAAAAACATTGTGAAATGTTTAGGGATTATGACCAAATTTTGGCGCATAGCACTATAGCTGGGATATTAGCCTCACAGATTAATGAAAGGTATTCCCTTCCCTATTCGATGTCATGGCATGGGTCGGACATCCACACTGAATGTCGGCAGAACCGTGATATTGAAAAGATCGTGTCAGAGCTTATCCTAAGGGCAAAAAATAATTTTTTTGTTAGCCAAAAATTACTAGAGATATCTCCGGACATTAACAACGGTTCGAAGCGAACATTGTATAATGGCGTTGATACAAATATTTTTTCTAAGAAACCTTGGGATGAAATAGAACGAATTAAGAAAAAAAACGGAATAATATACGAGAAAAATATTGCGTATTTTGGGAATCTTGTAGATATTAAAAACTCGTCTATCTTACCTTTGATCTTTAAAAAAATAGCTAGTTTAATATCTGATGTGCAGTTTCACATTATCGGAGACGGCCGTCTGAGAAGTGTCGTTAGAAAGAAATGTAGTGAGTTTAATCTAAATGTAGTGTTTTATGGGAATAGACCCCCGCATGATATGCCTGAGCTGATTAACTGCATGGATTTAATCGTTCTTCCAAGCAAAAACGAAGGCTTGCCATTGGTGGCGTTAGAATCGTTGGCATGTGGAGTTCCGATGATTGGATCCGATGTGGGGGGGATCTCTGAAGCTATAGGGATTGAGAATGTTGTTCCTCTTGATGCTGATTTTATAGATAATTTCTCAAAGCTCGCAGTGAAGCGGTTAACAGAACCGTTTGAAGTACGGTGGGACGATAAATTTAAATTGGAGGTGATAGTTGGAGAGAAATATAAGGCGCTAATGCAAATTGAGAAATGTGCGTGATTGTGTAATGCTTCCCATTAGCCCAGGGTAAAAACCAAAGAATGGGTCTACTCCTTAATTACTGAAACGATCTACCTTCCCCTATTTTTTTAAAGAAGGAAATCATATCACTATAGTTTTCTACCCAATGAGACCTATCTAAATCAAGAGCTGTTGCGCTTAACTTTCTTAAGGTCTCTGGAGTGATTTGATCCATTAATTTGTCTAAGGAACCCTTTTCCTGAGGATCAATGACAAAACCGATTCTAAGCTCTCTGACTCGTTCTGCTAAGAATGTATTTTTTGCTACCACGAGCGGCACTCCGAAATAAGGACCTTCATATAATTTATTCGGAATCGCCATTCTTACATTTGGATCTGTACTATCGTAAACCACATAACTCAAGTCAATCGATCGATATATTTCTCCTAAATCTGCAGAGCTCGAAAAAGATCCATGATACGAAATGTTGCTATGTGCATTAGCGTATTCACAAATTTCCTTCTTCATAGAACCATCGCCATAAAAGTGCAGCTCAAACTTTCCTTTCTTTTTTGCTGTTGCTTCCATCAAAGACAAAATGCAATTCCTATATTTGAAGGCACCGATGTATCCGATCTTGATTGGGAGCATAGCCTGTTTGGGTGTTTGAGGTCTTGGGAATCTCTGAGCGCTTTCGCGAGCGAGTTTATTTTCAATGACTAGTGATTTTTTAGCTATATTTGAATCCAACCGTTCAAAGTAATTAGGTATAAAGGCGGGTGACGTAACCACTAGTTTTCTGCATTTACGCAGTATTAATTTCTCAGTAATCGCAATCATTTTTGACGCAATTCCTGTATGTGGTAAAGGGTTTTGGATGTCTCCTATTTCATAAATCAAGGGGATAGATCCCGACATGACAAAATTGCCTATCAAAGCCATATCCAGCCCAAACGCATAGACTAAGGCGGGAGACTCATGAAACTGCTTCTCATACTTTTTAATGAATAATGCCGATTTTAGGAGCTTGGGGATTCTTCTTATATAATGTCTCGATTCAACTTGCCCGAGGCTAATAATTTGGACTCCATCAGGATACGTATTTTCTTCATAATATCCACGTTGGTATCCATAGACTTGTAGGTTATACCCAGCCTCTAATAGCATAGCTGCACGCCGATGATAGCGAGGTTGCGACAAGGCTGAAGACAATATAACCGCTCTTGGTTTTTTCTCTTGCGTATTAGTCATTGATGATCCGTAACATTATTATTTTTACTCCTTATAGCCACTACGACGTGGACAGACATTACGAAATTCATAAAAAACATTCATCGATCCTGGCGCATCGTTCGAAATAAGGGACCGTATATCGTCAAACCTCTTTGGTACAGTCCCAAAACTTTAATCTTGATTCGGCTTGAAGTTGAGATTGTATGGGTTTCGTCTTTAGGGGGTCAATCGTTTCTTTTTCCCTGCTTCCCGCGCAAGTATTTTTGGGGGCACATTTTTAGGGCTTCTTGCGTTGGGAGTGCGGTTATAAATCACAATGGTCTCATTGATGGTTCGTTGTACCTCTTTGGGGGAGTACCGGATCACAAGAAAGAGTGTCTCTTTGATCCTGTGAACGGCAAGGTACTTGGCCGTGATCTCCGAGGTAAAAGGTGAGCCACTGTTGTATAAAATAACAAGCTACCTTCGATTCCTTGGGAGCTCAATGCCGCATTCTTGGAACTTCTACTTAATGGGAAGCCGTATGCCGGGGAAGGGGATTAGAGAACTGGAAATTCCGGGAGTTTTGTCCCGATGAGGGGCAGGGCGTAATCAAAAAACGCGGGTTTGATCATGGCGCGTTTTGCGTCGAAAAACTCCGCGGGAAGGTAGCGTTCCTGGTTCGGAATTTTTGTGAGCGGTACGGGTCGGTATTCCAGGGCGTATTTTTTTCCGGGCTTCCTGAAAAATCCCACCATGACTTCTGACATCCCCCCCAGTGCCCATTGGACCGCCTGGGCGCCGGCGCCGTAAGCCTCCTTTTGATCAACCGGGGAAATATAAGGCATCGACATCCGTTGAATGGTTCCGGGTTTGTCAAATCGCGCCCGGACCCGAAGATTTTTTTCCAGAATGGATGCTAGCCGGGGTGACGCGCCTTCCACATAGGGGTGTCCAAACGGATCTTTTGTGACGCCGCCCAACTTCCGGCCGATCCGGTTGCCCGCGTGATCGCGAATTGTTTCCGAGAGGACAATGATGCAATAACCGACGGACTGCAAAATTGCTTCGGTCCGCTTGAGGAAAGCGGTTTCATTAAAAGGAATTTCGGGGACCAGGAGGATATGCGGCGCATCGGCAGGGGATTTTTTGAGCAAGGCCGAAGCGGCGACAATCCAGCCCGAGTTCCGTCCCATCAATTCGATGATTTTGATCGGGTCCACATTTTTCATGGCACGCGTATCCATGGCGGCTTCCTGGGTGGTGATCGCGGCGAAGCGTGCGACTGAGCCGTACCCCGGACAATGATCCGTTTCCATCAGATCGTTATCAATGGTCTTGGGAATGTGCACCACTTGCAGGGTGTAGCCTTCAAGACGGGCCGCCTTCGCGATCTGGAGGCTCGTATTTGCGGTATCGTTTCCGCCGATAAGAAATAAATAACGGACATCGTGTTTTTTTAGGTGGCGGACGATTTTTTTTTCATCCTCCGGCGGGAGCTTGTAACGGGAAGATCCAAGCGCGGCAGACGGCGTTTTTGCGATTTTTCTGAGTAACTCGACGTCAGATGCCGAGAGATCCACCAGCGAATCTTTCAAGATCCCTTCAATCCCGTTCCGTGCGCCGAAGACTTTGGGGATCGCGTTTGAAACCCGCGAAGCCATCGCGGCGCCGACCAGACTTTGATTGATGACTGCTGTGCACCCGCCCGATTGTGCGATGAGCGCGTTGCCTTTCAGAAGAGATCTCATTTTTAGAAATTCCCCGTTTGCAAACAAAAGATTTACGTTAGTATATCGCGAACCTCCAACAAAGGCTAGGAGCGCGTGAATCACCGGATTTATATTAAAAAATCTTACGCAGGAATTTGGCGTGCCAAACTGAAAACTCCTTTTCGGACGGCGTTGGGTGCGCACGATCTGCTGGAAAACATTCTCTTCTCGGTCGAACTTTCGAACGGCGTTTTTGGCTATGGCGAGGCCGCGGTCGCGACTCACATTACCGGGGAAACCGTCCGGGGGACGCTCCGGAATCTGATGGATGCGACCCGGGACATCATTGGTCTTCCGTTGCATGGTTTCCCCGGGGTCGCAGATGAATTCGGGGGACGGTTTTCAAAAAATAAATGTGCTCTTGCCGCACTTGAAATGGCAATGCTTGATGCGTGCACCCGGACTCGGGGAATGCCGCTTTGGCGGGCGTTCGGAACAAGACCCGAAAAAGTCCGGACGGATATGACCGTTGTGCTGGGTTCAGAGGCAGAGGCGACGCGTGCGGCCCATGCGATCCTTCGCCGGGGCATCCGTTCCCTCAAGGTCAAAATCGGCGGGAACTTTGATGAGGATATTCACCGGGTCGTCGCAGTTTCCCGGGTTGGGAAATCATGCCCGGTTTATCTCGATGCCAACCAGGGTTTTTCGGCGGTGCAGACCTTGAAATTTTTAAAAGAGCTCAAAAAACTCGGCATTGTGCCTGCCCTTGTCGAACAGCCTGTCCCCAAACGAGACTGGGACGGGCTTAAAAAAGTGACCCGCGAAAGCAAATCGTTGGTGGTCGCCGATGAAAGTGCCGGATCGTTGGCTGATGTCAAACGGATCATCAGGGAAAGGGCCGCGGGTGGAATTAATATTAAGTTGATGAAGACGGGACTTCTTGAATCGTACGAGATTGCGGTTTATGCAAAAAAGCACGGCCTCAAACTGATGATGGGTAGTATGATGGAAACACCGTTGGCCGCGACCGCCGCCGCTCATCTGGCCGGGGGAGTTGGGGGTTTTGACTGGATTGATCTCGATTCGCCTTTTTTTATGGACGAACACGTGACCCGCGGGCGAGTTATGAGTCCGACCGGCGTTTACAATCTCCCCGATGTGAAATCAGGAATTGGAGTGACGCCGCTTTGAAACCGCCCGTTCTTGATTCCCGAGGGAGGAACGAGGCATGAATCAAAAACAGACGACTCTGGCAACCGGAATTTTTTTGCTCCCGCTACCGGTGACCCTTCTGATCCCGGGATGGCTCCTCAGTCTGGAAAAACATTTTACGATCGGAGGAGGGGCTGAAGGTTGGGTGCGCGGGATTTTGGTTGTTGCCGGAATGGTTTTGATTTTGGCCGGAATTTTTTTGGCCTGGCGTACGGTCCTTCTTTTCTATTCTGCCGGTGATGGAACTCCGGTCCCGTGGAACCCGCCCAAAAAATTTGTCGTGCTGGGACCTTACCGCTATGTCCGCAATCCGATGATGCTGGGTGTCCACGCGGTGCTTTTGGGAGAGTCGATTTTGTTCGGATCGCTTGCGATTCTGGGATGGTTTGTGGTGTTCGGGGCGGGGATGCATCTTTTTATCTGCTGTTACGAAGAGCCGGGGCTCGAAAAACGATTTGGTGATGACTACCGGCGCTATAAGAGCCAAGTGCCTCGATGGATCCCTCGTCTCAAGCCGTGGGGGGGGCTGAGCGTATGATCCAAAACCCGGCGGGGATCATTGCGGTGCTGATTCTGATCGAAGGAGTGGTTCTTTTTCTTTCGGAAAATCCCCGTTTGGAAAGGTTTTTCAAGTTTCCTCCCGCGCTTTTCTGGATTTATTTTTTACCGATGCTGGCATCGGCGGTGGGTCTTATCCCGCGTGATTCTGAAATTTATTCCAAGATTACCATTACCTTGCTTCCGGCCGGGCTTGTTCTCTTGCTCGTCTCAACGGATATCCCGTCAATTTTGCGACTCGGGAAAATGGCGCTTGTCATGATGAGTGTCGGGACGCTGGGCATCGTGATGGGTGCGCCGCTGACGGTTGCCGTGTTGAAGCCGTGGCTTCCTGCAGACGCGTGGTCGGGATTCGGAGCGCTCTCGGCCTCCTGGATCGGCGGAAGTTCCAATATGATCGCGGTAAAAGAAGCGATAGGGACTCCTGACGCAGTTTTTTTTCCGATGATCGTGGTGGATACGGTTGTCGCCTATTCCTGGATGGGTTTTTTGATTTTACTCGCCGGGTTTCAGGACAAGATTGATCGATGGACCCGAGCCGACAGGAGCCGACTGTCTGAACTTGCGTCAAAAGATCTCGGGGCTTCCTCATTTTCGAAGAGGATCGATCCGAAGAGCCTCTTTCTGGTTCTCGCGGCGGGTTTTGGCGGGGCATGGATTTCGCAATCAATCGCGGAAATTTTTTTTAACGGGGCTTTTATCGGGGTCATTATTCTTGCATCCACACTCGGCATCACATGGTCATTTACAACATTGCGGTACCTGGGTGAACGTGGGGCCCCGAGAATCGGATACCTGCTTCTCTTTTTTGTTCTGACCTCCATCGGTGCCCGCGCGAACCTGGCCGGCATTTTCTCATCTCCTGTTTTTATTCTCGGAGGATTTCTGATGGTGGCGTTTCACGGAAGCCTTTTGCTTTTGCTGGCGAAAATGTTTCGGGTTCCCCTGGGTCTTGTGGCGGCGGCCAGCCAGGCCAATATCGGCGGGCCTGCATCCGCGCCGATCGTTGGGGCAGCCTATGCGCCATGCCTTGCGCCCGTCGGGTTACTGCTTGGAATTCTTGGTAATGTCCTGGGCACCTATCTTGGTCTTTTGACGAGCCTGTTTTGCAAGTGGGTTTCCTAAACCACAAGGCCGCAAAGTCACATGCCGCACAAGTTAAAGTTTTCGTGTGGGCTTTGTGGCATGCGGCTTGTGCCCTGTGATAAAATCCCCGTCATATGAAAAAGGAAAATCTTCCCATCAAAGCCGTTATCTTTGATCTTGGCAACGTTCTGGTGAATTATGATGTTAAAAAGGCGGCCCGGCGTTTTTCCGAGGCCGGTGGGATTTCCCAGATCCGGATCTGGGCGCATTTTTTTCTTTCGAAATTTGAACAGGCTTACACGCGGGGAGAGATCTCGAACCGGGAATTTTATCAGGAGGCATGCCGGGT
>CAYULU010000032.1:0-19573 GCA_964445745.1 uncultured bacterium
TCGGAGGAGACTTAAAAGAAGAAGGTCTTTTTCATTAATCATAATAAGTGCGTAGTATATAGAACTTTATACGCCGCAACCAAAAAAAATATTTCCTTGGAAAATTCCAATAAACATATTGGGTAGTAAAACAGGATTTTTAATCAATCGCAGGTAACACCCCTAAAAATACTTTTTAGGCGGAAGATGGGCGGCAGGATCTTTCAAGTAAGACACAAAACTTTAAATCGACAACCCTGCCAGACAGTCGGCTCCGTAACGATGACGACTTACTTAACCGCAAATCCCCCGTTCGGATTTTTCAAGAAAAGCCACGAGCGTTTCAATGGCCGGACTGGAAGGAATCTGTTCGCGGATTTCCTTCATCGCATGTTTAAGGCTCAGGCGAGATTTGAAGATGATCCTGAAAGCTTTTTTAAGATCCGACTTGTCCTTTGCCGCATACCCACCGGCACGATCCAGTCCGACGGAGTTAATTCCAAAGGCTGTTGCAGGATGCCCGTCCACCATCATGAATGGAGGGATATCCTGCACCACTTTGGAACATCCGCCGGTAATCGAAAGAGTTCCGATCCTGACAAACTGATGAACCGCGCTAAGTCCCCCAAGAATGGCCTTGTCTTCAACAATGACATGCCCGGCAAGCGTTCCGTTGTTGGCAAGCGTGCACCCATTATGGATAACGCAGTCATGCGCGACATGCGCATAGGCCATGAGTAGATTGTCATTTCCGATCACAGTTTCGGTACCGTCGAGCGTACCGGGATTAATCGTGACGTATTCACGAATTTTGTTACGGTCCCCGATTTTGAGGTAACTGATCCCGCCATCAAATTTTTTATCCTGGGTACGGCTCCCAATGACGGCCCCCGTAAAAATTTCGTTATCCTCACCAATCGTCGTATGCCCTTCGATCGTAACACGGGGCCCCACCTTGGTTCTTGCCCCTACCTTGACCGTTCCCTCAACCATTGCCCACGGTCCAATTTCGACCCCTTCACCCAAAATAGCATCGGGATGGACAACGGCAGTGGGGTGAATCTTCAAGCATCCACCACGGCGAATTTCACATCCGCTTCGCATACCAGTTGATCTCCCACATAGGCCTTGCCTGAACATTGTCCGAATTTCGATCGTTTCTTCAATACTTCGACTTCCATACGAAGGGAATCCCCCGGTCTGACAGGATTGCGCCACTTCACCTGATCCACACTCATAAAATAAGCTATTTTCCCACGGTTTTCAGGCTCGCCGAGCATGATCACCCCTCCAACCTGCGCCATCGCCTCAACAATCAATACCCCGGGCATCACAGGATGCCCCGGGAAGTGCCCCTGGAAAAAATAGTCGTTCATCGTTACCTGTTTCCATCCGGTTGCGCGTAGCCCCGGCTCAAAATTTTCGATTTTATCCACAAAGAGAAATGGATAACGATGAGGGATAATTTTTTGAATTTCTTCAACCGTCAGCGTTTTTTGGGAAGAGAGATCAAGAGACGTGTCCTTCGTCATAGCTAGTTTCCTCACAAGTTCCAGGTTTAGGGAATGGCCCGAGCGCTGCGCAATCACATGCCCCCGAATAAACTTGCCGCACAGGAACAGATCGCCAAGGATATCGACGATTTTGTGGCGGCATGCTTCATTGGCGTACCGGAGTTCATTGCCAATCGGCCGGTTGTTTTCAAAAATGAGAGTATTTAACGGGTTGGCCCCCTTTCCAAACCCCATCGCGAGGAGCTGCTCCGCTTCTTTTTTAAGACAAAACGTCCGCGCCGGCGCAAGCTCACGCTCAAAAATTTCCGGGAGAACCGTGATCGTCATGTATTGATCCTCGAGGTTTTCATCCTGATAGCTCAGGGTATACGAAACCTGAAAGCTTTGGGCAGGGACAATCATGATTGACTGATCACCGTGGTCAACATAAACGGGACTTTTGATTTCGAGATATTTCCTTTCGGCCTTTTGCTCTTCAAATCCCGCTTCAAGGAGCAACCGGGAAAACTCTTGCGAACTGCCATCCATTCCAGGCACCTCTTCGCCATCGATCTCAACCCAGGCGTTATCCACTCCAAGGCCATGAAATGCCGCCATTAAATGCTCGATGGTTCTGACCAAGCCATTTCCGACCGCAAGAGCCGTCTGCCGCATTGCATCCGAACGAACATTTTCAAAAGAGGCCCTGACCTTAAGAGTAGGATCCAGATCCGTACGGGAAAAAAGAATTCCGCTGTTTTCGGACGCCGGATTAATTTTGACCGAAACCTTCTGCCCCGTATGAAGTCCGTTCCCTTCGAAAGCGATGCTTTTTTTTAAAGTCCTTTGTTTCATGCTGTCCCGTCTCACGCCTTCTTGTACCGTTTCGCCAGCTCGGCCGATACCTGCGACGTAATATCAAAGTCGTTTTTTTGGAAAAGGAGTACCCGCTTGTTAAACACAAGATCATATCCGCCGCGTTCACCAACCACCTGAACCACGCTGTCAATTTCTTCGAAAATCTCGCGAACCGTCTTGTCACGCTGTTCGGCAAGCTGTTGTCTGACCGTCCGGTCAAAATCCTCGATCTGCCGTTTTTTCTCAATCAGCTGTTCTTGCTTTTTCGCCCGGGAATCCGCCGAAAGAAGAGCCAGCTCATCCTCCATCGCACGCAAAGCATTCATCATCTCATTGCGTTCTCTTTCCTTAGCCTCACCGGCTGTTTTTAACACTAGATCCTGATCTTTCGTTTTCTGGTAGTTATCAAATACCTCGTCTACAGCCACGTAGGCGATCTTCATTTCTACCGCAATCGCCGGCGACGCCAACCATGTCATTAAACCAGCAAAAAACAGAGCGGATGCAACTCTTTTCATGGAAAACCTCCTGATTGATCTAACGGTTTAAAAACTGCGGCTTAAGCTAAATTCGAAACGTCCGTTCTCATTCTCGGTGTCTTTATTCACAAGCGGGAATCCGTAATAAAAAGCTAAAGGCCCGATCGGAGTCTTCACCTTAATCCCGGGACCGACGCTCACCACGACGTCACTAAAACTCAAATCATAAGAACTTTTATTCACCATGCCGGCATCCGTAAAAACAACTCCACGAAACATGTCAAGCTTGGGTATCGGAAAGCTGTAATCGAGGTTAATAATCGCCATGGTTTGCCCTCCCACAGGATTATCATTTTGTTTTGGACTCACCCGGCGATATCCATAACCACGAACCGTCCCCAATCCTCCCGCATAAAACCTGTCAAAGACGGGAACCGATGTCGAATCGCCAAAATCCTGAGCGGTCGAGATACGGGCCTGAAACTCCACCAAGTGATTTTTCCGGAAGCTCATATATTCCGTATATCCGGCCCTGAGGATGTAGTAATCCTGATCCCCTCCGAGGAAACTTCCCACCAAATCGGCGCCCACATTAACCGTCCTGCCTTTGGTCGGATTAAACACATTATCACGGTTATCATAAACTGCAAAGGTTCGAACTCTCGAGAGCCAATTCGTGCCCTCAAAATCAAGGACATCCTGGGGCGCATCCGACGCGATATCATCCAGTTTAACCCGCTCAAGGACATAGCCGCCTCCAACGCGGAAAACATCCTTGAAGAGACGGGAGAATATTTCGCTAATGCCAAGCCGTTTCTCCTGAAAATCTACGTTGTAGTCATCCCGAACCGTGTAGTAGGTATTAAAATCCATCGTGATCGGTTTATCAAAAAGGTACGGCTCAACGAAGTTAAAATCATACTGTTGATTGATCGTTCCGATCTGCCCCTTGAGCGAAAGGGTTTGTCCTCCACCGGTCAATCGCGGCCAGTTAAAAAGATCAAAATTCCGCTGTGAAATTTCGGCAAAACCCATAAATGTGTCAATCGAACTCACGCCGCCGCCAAATGAAAGTTCCCCGGTCCGTTTTTCTTTTACGCGGAAAATAAGATCCCGGCGATTCGTCGCCACATCGGTGGGCTCAGTGTCATAGGTGATTTCTTCGAAATATCCGAGATTTTCAAGGCGCTGTTTTGATTTCTCAATTTTGGCCCCGTCAAAACGCTCCCCGGGACGGATTCTCAGTTCACGACGGATAACTTTATCACGTGTCTTGGTGTTTCCCCGAATTTGAACCTTTTCAACAAAAAAGAGCTCCCCTTCTGCGATTTCATAAGTCACATCGACCTTGCCTGTTTCCTTATTGAGGATGACGTCAGGAGCAACGCGCGCTTCGATATAACCTTCAGAAGTATAAAAATCCCGGATGCTTTCCATATCCTGAGATACGTAGAACTGGGAATAAGTAAGCCCTGGGAGCATTTCCAACTCCTGCCACAACTCGGATTCCGGAAAAAGCGTGTTCCCCTTAAACTTGACCTCGCCGGTCACATAATGCTGTCCCTCTTCGATTTTGATGAGAATGTTGATCTGGTTTTTTTCCTTCAAGTAGTCAAATTCAGGGACCACTTTAACGTCTAAATATCCTTCTTTCTGATAGTGGAAGCTAATTCTTTCCAGATCCTTTTCAAAGACCTCCTCCTTGAAAGTGCCAAATAAAATCCACATCTGAGGCCGAGTCTTCATGAGTTTGACAAGCTGTTTGGAAGGAAAAGACTGATTACCTTCAAATCGAATTTCTTTAATCTTAAACTTCTTCCCTTCAAAAATCTTCATCGTGACAATCGATTCTCTTGTTTGCGGATCGGTCACAATTTCCGTTTGAATATCGATGAAACGAAAGCCCTTATTCGCGTAAAGCTGCCGGATCTCTGTCTCCCCCTTCTTCACTGCCTTCTGATCCAGGATCTGACCCTCCATAACGCCTAAGGTTTTCCTGAGTTTGTCTTCTTTGAAAACAGTGTTCCCCTGAATCTCAATCCGTCGAATGATGGGTTTCTCATCCACCTGAACAATTAACTTGTACCCATCCGCGATTTCCGTCACATCAAACCGGACATCCTGAAAAAACCCCGTATCATAAAGACGTTTAATATCTTCGTTCGTGAGCTGTTGGTGTAAAGGAGAACCAGGCTGGGACTGGATTTTGCTTAAGATCGTCGCGGTGCTAACAATTTTATTTCCGCGAACTTCGATCGCCGCAATTTTCTTCGGTTCTACCGAAGCTTGAGGCGCTGGGGAATCAGCCGATGAAGCAACAAGCTCTTCCGATCCGTGAAGGGGAGCGCTTGTCATCATTAAAGCGATTACAAGGATAAGACACCATACTCTTTTCATTGTTGTCCCTCATCCGGTCGGTAAAATTCCGGATTATCAAATCGCGTCCACTCCTTGATAAAAACAAGAGGCACCGAGCCGGTGGGACCATTACGTTGTTTGGCAATGATCGACTCTGCCTTGTTTTTGTTTTCCTCGGAAGGAGCATAGTATTCTTCCCTGAAGAGAAAGACCACCAGATCAGCGTCCTGTTCAATAGCGCCTGATTCGCGAAGATCCGAAAGCTGGGGGCGGTTCCCGGTGCGCTGTTCAACCGCACGCGACAACTGGCTCACCGCAATCACAGGGACCTTGATTTCTCGGGCCAGGGCCTTGAGAGACCTCGAAATCTCGGAAATTTCCTGCTGGCGGCTTTCCGCAGAACGCACACCCTGCATAAGTTGCAAGTAATCAATGACTATCAACTGGATATCATGCTTCATCTTGAGGCGCCGCGCTTTCGCGCGAATTTCGAGGACCGTTTGTCCGGGAGAATCATCAATAAAGATAGGGGCTTCAGAAAGCTTGCCAGCCGCCGAAGTCAACTTAGGCCAGTCCTGATGAGAAAGATATCCGGTCCTCACCTTCTGCGCATCAACTCGTGCATGGGAGCAGAGCATCCTCTGTACCAACTGTTCCTTGCTCATTTCAAGGGAAAAGATTACGACCGGCTTTTTTAAATTAATCCCCGCATGCTCCACGATCGCAGTCGCAAACGCGGACTTTCCCATCGAGGGACGACCCGCAACAATGATCAGATCCGAGGGTTGTAAACCAGCGGTCATGGTGTCAAATTCATGAAATCCCGTCGCCAACCCCGTAATGTGTTCTTTTTTCTGGAAAAGCTGATCGATCGTTTCCATGCTTTCATGAATGATCTCCTTGATCTGGAATGACTTGCCTTCCACCTGGGCCTGGCCGATATCAAAGATCATTTTTTCGGCCGTATCAATCATTTCTTTGGCATTGGAATCGGATTCGAGACTGTTTTGAACGATCTGGGTAGCAGACTGAATGAGTTGACGGAGAAGAGCTTTCTCTTTGACGATTTTCGCGTAGTACTCAATGTTAGCCGCCGTGGGAACCACCGTGGTAAGCTGAGTCAGATAGCTAACCCCCCCAATATCTTCCAGTTGATCACGCTTCCGGAGTTCCTCCGAGGTAGTAATCAAATCAACAGCCTGATTTCTTTCAAAGAGACCGGCAATCACATCAAAAATTCGCTGATGTCGAAGATCATAAAAATATTCGGGACGGAGTGTTTCAATACCCTTGGCAAGCGCCATCTCATCAAAAAACATGGCGCCCAGGACACTCATTTCGGCTTCGCGGTTTTGAGGCGGGACCTTTTCGTAAAGCTTTACGGATGTCTCAGAATTCGCCACACGAACCTCACGGGAGGATCTTAGGGTTAAGGTTGCCGGACAAGTTCCACAGTCAACCGGGTTTTCACCTGCGGATAAATCTCGAGATCCACATGGTGAGTGCCCAGACTTTTCAGATGCTCCCGCATGCGAACCTGTTTTTTGTCAAACTCGTGCCCTTTTTGGACAAGGGCCGCACAGACTTCTTCGGGTCCAACCGAGCCGTAAAGCTTGTCACCTTCACCCGCTTTGACCTCAAGGGTAATCGTCAGATCTGTCAGTTCTTTCGCTTTTTTTTCAGCCGCCGTTTTCTCTTTTAACTTCCGGGCCGCGCTTCGTGTCCGCTGTTCTTCAAAAAATTGTTGATTTTTTCGCGTGGCGGGAATGGCAAGATTCCTCGGGAGAAGGAAATTTCTCCCGTATCCTTCGCGGACTTTAACCACATCACCTTTTTTACCTACGTCAGAAACATCCTTGATAAGTAACAGTTCCATTGGTCTCTTGCTCCGTTAGCTAGCTTGGAAAGGAAGGACACCCGCGTGGCGGGCACGCTTGATCAGACGTTTCAGCGTCCGTTGATCCTTCGCGTTAAGTCGGGTAATACGCCGGGGAAGAATCTTCCCTTTTTCCGTCAAGTATTTCGTCAAAGATTCCGTGTCTTTGTAGTCAAGCGGAGGGAGTATTCGACGGACGCGTTTACGAAAAACTTTCGAGCCACCGGGCCCCTTGCGATCATCCGAACTGCCATATCGTCCTGGCTTGCCAGGACGTCCGGCTGTTTTCTTAAATGGTTTTTTTTCAAATCTTCCTGCTGGTTTTCTTTCCATGTTTCACACCTGGTTAAAAAGGGATGTCTTCATCCGGTTTAAGTTCATCCTGGGAAACCGACGCCTGGTTTTTTTTGCCAGAAGCATCGGGTGATTCAAAAATACTATCATCCACATCCATGCTCGGAACGTCCGCGTGATCCGAAGGTTTGGCGCCACCACCACGGGAAAGGAACTGCACATTGTCGGCAATCACTTCGACGGCAGATCGTTTACTCCCGTCCGGCGCATCCCAACTCCGACTCTGAAGCCGCCCTTCCACAAATACAGCACTTCCTTTTTTAAGATATTCATTACAAACCTCAGCCCGGCGGGCCCACACCACGATCCGGATAAAGCTAACTTCTTCTTTCTTTTCTCCCGTTTTTGCCACATACGTCCGGTTACAAGCGATCGAAAATGTCGTGACAGCCTGGCCGGAGGGAAGATAACGAAGCTCGGGATCTCTGGTAAGATTTCCAATCAACATCACTTTATTCAGATTGGCCGCCATAACATCACCTCGAAAGTTAACTTTGGGGAGCCGCTTGAGAAGTCGCCGCCAAAACACTCGGCTTGGATTTTTCCTGAAGCACCGTCACCATATATTTTAAAAGGATTTCCTGCTGTTCAAGATCTTTGCGGAAATCCTGTACCCGCGAAGGATCCATCTCGAAATTAAAAACAAGGAACTTTCCATCCCTGAATTTCTTGATCTGATACCCGATGGTCTTCTTCCCAAGGTCCGTTTTCTGGAGAACCTTTCCCTGGAATTTTTCAATCCATTGGGTCACTTCCACAGCCTGATCCTTGTCTTCAGGGGGAAATATAAATAATCCTTCGTATTTTTTCATTCTTAACTCCTCTTATCCTATAGACGATCGATTTTCCTCGAAAAGCATTCCGCACATCTTATGTTAATAACGGAAAACCTCTGGAAGGCTCCAAAAAGGAGCTACAATCTAGCATAAACACCTGGGTTCCGCAATAAAAGATAACCGCAAAAGATGTTTTTACGATTTCGCCGAATTGACCCACTGAACGGCTTTTTCAAAGGGTCCCCTGACCCATCGCCGGCAAGATTCAGAACCTCTCTCCAGAAGGGTTGTCATGTCCTTCTCCTCTGCCAACGAAAATTCAGAAAGAACATAATCTCGCATGGGCTCATACGCCCCAGTTCCTGCGGAACGTTCCGGATACTTTTCATGTTGCATCCCAATTCCCAATCGAAGGCGGGGATATTCAACGCTTTGAAAAGCCCTTTCAATTGAAACCAGGCCGTTGTGCCCCCCTGCACTTCCCCCTGCTCGCAAACGCATTTTCCCAAACGGAAGGGCAATATCATCGACCACGATCAGAAGGTCTTGCAGATCTGAAACTTCGTAATGATCGAACAGAGGTCGAACTCGTTCCCCCGAAAGGTTCATATAAGTTTCAACATACGCGACCACCACCGAGGGCGCGCCCTCCCACGACATTTCCGCCACATGGGCCTTTAACAATTTTAAACGTCGGAACTCTCGCCCCTCTTTCTCGGCCAAGAACTCCACGAGCCGCCGCCCGACGTTATGCCTTGTTTTTTTGTACTCCTGCCCTGGATTTCCGAGACCAATGATAAGCTTCATGTCGATAAAAAAAGAACCGGCGAACAGAAAACACGTTCGCCGGCCTTTTTTTTATTTTGTTTCTTTGGCTGGAGCCGAAGCCTTAGGGGCCGTAGCGGGTGTAGCCTTTGAAGCCGCACCTTCTTCCCCTTCTTTGTCTTTCTTACCCTTTTCAATAACTTCCGGCTGAGCAAGCCCCTCTTCCGCAGGCGCTGCAACTTCTTCTTCACGGGGTGGATGAATCGCGACCACCACATCCTCTGGATCGAGAAGGCATTGAACTCCTTCAGCAATCGCAAGTTGATTGACGTGGACAGCATCATTAATTTTCATATCCTTGGCATCAATCTCGATCTTTTCAGGGATCTGGGTCGGCAAACATTCCACCTCGATTTCATGGTGAACCACATCAAGCACGCCACCTTCTTTGACGCCCGGGGCCTCATCGCTATGAACAACAACCACCGGAACTTTTACAGTGATCTTTTCAGTCATGGAAATCACCATAAGGTCAACGTGGTTGATCTGATCCGTCACAGGGTCGTGTTGCATGGCTTTGATCAGACACGTGGACTCCTGAAGAGTCATCCCCTCCACCTTGAGCGAAATCATAACGTTTTCACCCGCTTTGGTATGAATCGCTTTTAAAAATTCCCGCTCGGGCATTTCAAGCGCCAGCGGCTTCATCCCGTGGCCATAAACAATCGCAGGGATCAGTTCCTGACGGCGAACATTGCGGGCCTTCCGGCTTCCTTCCGTTGCTCGGGGTTTTACTTGCAGTTCAAAAGTTTCCATGGATGTAAATCCTCCTTGTCCCGTTTGAGTCTTAACTCCCTACGAGAGCTGTTATAGTTCACTGTTTCAAAAAAAATTCATTCTGTTTTTATAAATCTCAACCCGGGGAATGCTAAAACGAACCCCAATCCTTGCAAACGAAGGCGCGTGACCTCTACGCTTCCACACCCAATTCATTGTTGAAAAACAGGGTGCTGATAGAAACATCGTTATGAATTCTCCAGATCGCATCGGCCAGCAACGGAGCAATTGAAAGCTGAGTAATTTTAGAAATTCTTTTTTCCTTTGTCAGCGGGATACTGTTCGTCACGATTAATTCCTTGATAGGCGAACTTTTAATTCTCTCGATCGCACTTCCCGCTAGCACAGGGTGTACAATACACGCATAGATATCCTTCGCTCCGTGAGTCTTCAGAGCCTTCGCCGCTTCCACAATCGAACCTCCCGTCGAGATTAAATCATCTATCAGGACCACATTCTTACCGGTCACAAAACCGATAATATGCATCACATGGGTCGTCGACGCACTCTCGCGGCGTTTATCCACAATCGCAAGATCGCACCCAAAAAGTTTCGCATACCCCCGAGCCATTTTGATCCCGCCAACATCCGGAGAAACAACGACCAGATTCTTCAACTTTTTTTTCTTGAGATAGGCCCCCAGGACAGCAATGGAATAAAGATGATCCACGGGAATATCAAAAAATCCCTGGATCTGCCCGGCATGCAGATCAACGGTCAATACACGATCGGCGCCTGCGCTGACAATGAGATTTGCGACCAGTTTTGCGGTAATCGGAACGCGAGGCCGGTCTTTACGATCTTGTCGTGCATAACCAAAGAAAGGCAACACCGCGGTAATTCGCTTTGCAGAAGCCCTTCGGGCGGCATCGATTAAAATTAAAAGTTCCATCAAGCTTTCATTGGGCGGCGTACAAGTCGGTTGAACGATAAAAACATCTTTTCCCCGGATGTTATCTCGAATTTGAACCTGAATTTCTCCTTCCGGGAATCGTCCCAGCATCACGTTCCCCATTCGAATCCCGAGAAGTTTTGCTATTTCCTGGCCCAGTGCGGGATTGGATCCCCCCGCTAGCAACACCATAGAACCGTTATTCTTCTTATGTATCCTGATTTTTGTCATAAAATCATTACCTCTTTTTTTGAAAAATTGATTTCGCTGGAACCCCGACCACAATGTCGTTCTTTTGCATCCGCGTTTTACGGGTCACCACAGCACCAGCCCCGGTCTTCACGCGAGTTGGCACATGAACAGGTGCCACCAAAACAGTGTTAGAACCTAAAAAAACATTTTTCCCCACCTGGGTCAGATGTTTGTTCTTACCGTCAAAATTGGCCGTAATGACACCTGCTCCGACATTAACGTTATCCCCTATTTTCGAATCCCCGAGATACGCCAGGTGTTTTGCACACACACCTTTCCCGATGATAGAGCGGTTGGCTTCAACAAAGCTTCCGATCTCCGTATCATCCCCCACTTTTGTCCCTGAGCGCAGTTTGGCGAAGGGACCAATTTTGCAATTCTTCCCGACCGTAACGCCTTGCTCGATCCAGCACCACGGGTTAATGATGGTTCCCTGACCAATCATGGATCCGGGAGCTACAAAGGTTTGAGCTGGCGACACAAAGGTCACTCCCCGCTCCATATGCCGCTGAATCTCTCTCTGGTTAATTTTCCCCGTCGCTTCCGCCAAGTCCTTCTGGAAATTGATGCCATGTCCTTCATCCTGGGTTGCAAAAGGGAAAGCTTCGACTTTGTAGCCCTCCTCCCGAAGCACTCCGATCGTATCGGTTAAATAATATTCTCTTTTTTTGTTTTCACACCCAATCTTGTCCAAAGCATCAAAAAGGGCTTTTTTATCAAAAAGATAAATACCAGTATTAACCTCCCGAGTGAGTCTTTCTTCATCAGTCGCATCCAGTTCTTCCCGAATCGCAACAAACTTTCCATCTTCCCGAACGATCCGCCCATACCCCGCCGGGCATTCTACGATCGAACTCAAAACGCTCGCATGTGACTTGCTTTTTTCATGCGACTCGATCAATCGCCCGAGAGTAGCACCTTCGACCAGTGGCATATCGCCCGGCCACACCAAAATAGGCCCTCGGGCATTCTTCAGTGCCGTCTTTGCGACCTGCAACGCATGGCCCGTTCCTTTTTGTTCAAACTGATTCACCGTTTGAACCTCGTAGCCCTTCAAAAAACGTTTGACGCTTTCGGCTTGATAACCGGTCACCACCCAAATTTTTCGAATCCCCGTCTCCCGAAGCGAATCAAGCACATACCCAAGCACCGGTTTCCCGAGTATCGTATGCAACACTTTGGGAAGGCCGGTACGCATCCGCGTCCCTTTTCCCGCCGCCAAAACAACTGCTTCCATACTTATCCCTTGATTCCGGAAAGCTTGATGCCTTCCACGAAAAAGCGTTGATTAAAAAGGAACACCACAAGAATCGGCAATATCATCATCATGGATCCTGCCATCAAAAGTGTCCAATCCGTCCCGTGAACACCCTGAAAGTACGCGAGCCCGACCGGGAGGGTATACTTGCTATGAGTGTTCACAACAATCAGGGGCCACATAAGGTTCATCCACGACCCCATAAACGTGAACGTTGTTAAAGTCGCGATCGCCGGCTTTGAAAGTGGCAGGATAATATGCCAAAAAATTCGCAGGTAACTGCATCCGTCAATTTTGGCGGCATCCTCAAGATCCTTCGGTAAAGTCAAAAAAAACTGCCGTAACATAAAAGTCCCGTACGCCGTAAAAATCCCCGGTAAAATTAAGGCCTTATAAGTGTCCACCCAGCCCAGGTGCCGCAAGAGAATGAAAACCGGAATCATGGTCACCGCTCCCGGAATCATCATGGTCGCAAGATATCCAAAAAAAAGCTTATCCCGACCTGGAAAATGGAGACGGGCAAAGGCATAGGCTGCCATCGAGCTGGTCGCCACCTGGCCAAATGTGATGCAAATACTCACAAAAATCGAATTAAGATAAAACATGGCAAAAGGCACCGTCTTCATTTTCCAGACCGCCACATAATTCTGCCAGACAAAGCTTGTCGGAAGCCATTCTTTCCAAAACACCTTGTCAAACGCCATCACCTGATCCGGACTTTTAAGTGAGGTTGAAAGCATCCACAAAAAAGGGGCGATCATACTAACGGCTCCGATCATCAGCGCAAGATAGATAAGACCTTTTTTAAAAAAACGTTTAAACGGATTCGCAACTTTGATTTCAATCAAAGGAGACGTATGCCGTTGCATGGCTGCGCTTTTTTCAATAATAGATTGAGGAATTTTTACATTCAGACCCATGGTTTTCAGCCTTTTAGGAATAATGGACGTTTCGCCCGTAAAAACGCCATTTTGCCAATGTGATGACAAAAATAATCAGGAACAGCACCCAGGAAATCGCCGCGGCATACCCCATGTGGTACCACTCAAAAGCATTATTGAAAATGTAATAAATAATGGTCGTCGTTGCTCCGTTCGGACCGCCGCCTGTCATAATATAGGCTTGATCAAATCCCGCCTGAAAACCACCGATCAAACTCATGATCGCTATAAAGAAAGTGGTGGGAGAAATTTGCGGCCAGGTCACGTTCCAGAACTTTTGCCAGCTATTGGCGCCGTCCACTTCAGCGGCATCATAAAGTTCACGCGGCACGCCCTGTAGCGCCGCCAGATAGAGAATCATGTTGTAACCACCAATGCCCTGCCAAACACTCATAATAATAAACGCGGGTTTGGCCCATGCTTCATCCGTCAACCAGTTCGGCCCGACAAGTTTGAGCCCCATCAAATCACCCATTTGGGCAATCATGGTATTGAGGAGGCCAAAGTTCGGATTGTAGATCAAACGCCACAGCATGAAGATCGCCACACCGGAACAGATCGTTGGCAGAAAATAAATCGTACGAAAAATAACAGCCCCTTTTAATTTCTGGTTTAAAGCAATCGCCAGAAGGAGCGACCCCGCCATGCTGACGGGAATAGAAAGCATCAAGTAAACCGTGTTCCAGCAGTACTTCATAAAATAAGGATCTTTGAGGAGATCGATAAAATTCTGAAAAAAAACAAACTTGGACTCCCCTGACAGCAGATCCATTTTGAAAAAACTTAGCCCCAGGGAAGCAAGCACCGGTAAGGACGTAAATACTAAAAAACCGATCAGATTAGGCGCAAGAAATCCGTAGGCCGCGATCACTTCTTTGCTTTTATCTTTCATTCCCTTAAACATACACAGCCTCTGGATTTGTTTCCTTGAAGTATTTAATTCTTCTTCTCTTCAACGCACCTTCTTGTTTCGATAAGGATAGCCCGGAGCTTGATACAAAGCCATCGCCGCTATCATGCCAAACTACTGCCCCGTCTGGACTTGAACCAGAAACCTTGCCTCCAAAGGGCAGTGTGATATCCAATTTCACCACGGGGCAATCAACTTTATTTCCCAAACAACTTTCAGGAACAAGATTGCTAGGATTTTCTGTAATGCCGATAATCTGAGACCTTGATTCTTCGGGGTTCAGATAAACGAGTGAATCGCCGGCTCGTCATCCCCCATAGGTTCATGCTCGATAAAAGCCTTGTAACTTTTCAAGACTTCCTGCTCGAGATAAACCTTGAAATCTGCGGTCACCGGATGGGCCACGTCCCGGTATTCATTCCCCTTGACCTTCCTTGAGGGCATCACCACAAAAAGCCCTTTGGATCCTTCGATCACCTTAAGCCCCCGGACCACAAAACAGTCATCGAACGTCACATTCACAAAAGCACGTAGTTTATCGTCTTTTTCAGCAGTGGGAAATACGCGAACCTCTGTAATTTTCATAATTTTAAAATCCTAATCGTTTCCTAATCGTTTAATGAATGGCATATCAATTTTCGGTAAGAGAGAGCAGGCACCTTTACATTTTTTTCCAAAGCCTCTATTTCCTTGCAATTTGCTGAAACGGCAAATACCGTAGGGCCGCTTCCGCTCATGAGAACAAAGGAAGCTCCCGCCACTCGTAATGCCTTGACAGACTTGGGGATCGATGGTCTCAGGCTGAAAGCCGAGGTCTCGAGATCATTCTCAGCCAACCCAACTGCTTCCCGAATTCTCTTTGTCTCGAAAAGTGAGCAGAGAATTATAGCAATCCGTTTTTCCTTCGTCAAGGTGAGGGGTGAAACCCTCACCGGGAGATTTTGGTATACCTTTTTTGTGCTAAGCCCCTGCCGCGTAACGAGTAAAAGAAACCAGAGCCGGAAACGGGTCTTCAGGGGGAGCATCTTTTCACCAATTCCCCACGCGATGGCACGCGGCTTCTCAAGAAGGAAAAAAGGAACATCCGCACCTAGCTGTGTTCCTAGCCGGATCAATTCAGGCTTTGAAATTCTTAAGTTAAACAACTTTTTCATACCCAAAAGGAAATGCGCGGCATTACTCGACCCTCCACCTAAGCCGGCCCCCAAGGGTATTCTCTTGTGGAGCTGGACAGACACCCCCCCCAACCCTGGGTATTTCGCCTGAAGCAACCGATGGGCTTTCGTAATAAGATTGTTCTCCCCAGTCTCAAGTCCGGGGCAGTCCGTTGTCAGACGAAAACCGCCTCGTGCCTTTTGGATACGAATTGTGTCCCTGAGAGAGATCTTCTGGAAAATGGTGATGAGATCGTGATAACCGTCAGCGCGTCTGCGGAGAATTCGGAGATGAAGATTGAGCTTAGCGGGACTTTGAATAGTCAAAAACTGCATGCGAAGCGTAGAATCGTCGAACGTAGAGAGGACAGTCCTCAACAGAGGCCTCCTCTCTACACTCGGCGATAAGAACTACGACCAGTCTTTTTTCTTATGTCGATTGCGGCGGAGTTTCTTCTTCCGCTTGTGCTTGTTCATCTTTTTCTTGCGTTGTTTACTTGCCCAAGGCATTGTTCACTCCTTCTGTCGCAAGCCACCAATTATGGAGCCTAGGTCACTACCGACCCAAACCCCATTTCCAACGGCCTGTTAGGGGATACACTTATTCAACGGATATTCAATAATTCCAGAAGCTCCCGCTTGTTTAAGTTGCGGGATTAATTCACGAACGACAGACTCGTCAATGATCGTTTCCACATCAAGCCAGTTCTTGTCTGTCAAATTTGAGATCGTCGGTTTTTTCATGGCAGGAAGCAAGGAAAGAATTTTTGCCAGATTTTTTTTCTCGATATTCATCTTGAGTCCAACTTTTTCTTGTGCCCGCATCGCGCCTTCAAGCAAAAGCACCAGATTGGCCATTTTGTGTTTCTTCCACGCATTTTTCATGCTTTGCCTATTGGCAATAAATTTCGGTATCGACGTAATCACGGTATCAATAATTTTCAGCTTATTGGCACGAAGACTCGAACCCGTTTCGGTCGCTTCAACAATAGCATCGGCAAGCCGGGGAGGCTTGGCTTCGGTCGCGCCCCAGGAAAACTCCACTTCTGCATTGACCTTGTTTTTTTTTAGATACCGTTTCGTAACTCCCACAAGCTCGGTCACGATTTTTTTACCCTTAAGATCCCTCACGCTTTTAAAGGGTGACGTCTCATGGACCGCGAGCACCCATCGTACCGGATTGGAGGTTCTTTTCGAGTATTGTAATTCACAAAGCTCCACCACGTCCGATTCGTTTTCGGTGATCCAGTCGTGGCCGGTCAGTCCACAATCGACCACCCCGTCTTCAACATACCGTGACATTTCCTGAGGACGAAAAAGAATGATCTCAATCTCTGCATCATTAATTGAAGGAACATACGATCTCGGATTGACATTGATCGTAAATCCTGCCCGTTTGAAGAGAGCGCAGGTAGATTCTTCGAGACTGCCTTTAGGAATCGCAATTTTTAGTTTAGGGGGAACCATAGGGCGCAAATTGTAGCGGCTCACTCGGACGGTGTCAACTATTGGCTTGATTTATTGATTCCTATTCAGGAGTTAGGGCCCTCTTTTTTTATGCGCGGTAAGGATTGCCGCCCCGAGCAAACCCCTCTCCATTACGCCTTATAAGAGGTCCATTTCTTTCTGACAGGATCATAACTTTGCAGCGTGATTCTGCCTCGTTTTTTTACTTCATAGATTTCTTTTAAACCAGTCGAGGTCATGATGTAATAAAGTCCTGTGCATCTGGAAGAAGGACCTGCCTGATTCTGCGCCGTGGGCCTTTCCGAAACCTTCCCGGTCATCAGATCCATCACACGAACCCTGTTCCTCGAGATCGTCTGATATGCCATGGTCGCCATCGACGGCACAACCTTCCAACCTCTCGGAATCGGCCGCAGCACAACCTTCAGGGTGCGGATGTTCACCCGTTGCTGGGAGCCGTTGTCCAAAGTCAGAGCCGCCACCGATCCGGACTGTTCAAAAGCAACGGATTTCAGTTTCCCGTTAAGAACCAATTTCTGTGATGGACGACT
This sequence comes from uncultured bacterium, assembly GCA_964445745.1. Classification (GTDB taxonomy): domain Bacteria; phylum Omnitrophota; class Omnitrophia; order Omnitrophales; family Aquincolibacteriaceae; genus UBA1443. Next base: position 17,201 of record CAYULU010000032.1, read on the forward strand.
GATCCGCTGCAAAATCACCGTGTACGGGACGGGAGCCGGCGAAAGGGGCCCGCTATTCCCGTAGATGACCGTGGTTCCATCCGGAGAAACATCGTAAACGTCCGTGAAACCACCATAGGGAAGCATCCGGCTCGAAATGTCCCGAACCTGCCCCGTCCGGAGATCTTGAAGTTTGAGCGTATATTTTGAATAAGTTCCCACCCGCTCGTAAACTTCGGCAAACGCGAAGTTCACGTTCGACGCCGCTCGTGTCCAGCCGCTCGGGACACCGGGACGTACGACTCCGGTCTCTAAATTAACTTCCACAAGCGTCGTAACGCCCTGATTTTTACGAGCAATTCTGACGATATCACCCTTAAATTGAATCGACGTTAAGGACAATTCACCATAAGAGCCTTGACCATATCTAATATAATTACCCAGTTCTATCGTCTGGGTCGGATCGCTCATCGACTGAAGATGAACCGTACAATGCCGTCCTAATGGCATGTTGCGATCATAAAGGTCGTAGCGTCCGCTCGTCTCATAAATAATAAATTTACCATCTGGAGAAATATCACAGACCTTTGAAATGTCGCTGCCGTTCGCGACATGAGCCCGCGCAATCTCCCGCTGTTCTCCCGTTCTCAAATCCATCAGACGCAATACTCGTTGCGGATCGGATGAAATGGGAACGAATTCCACCCGGAACGCGTAATTCACATTACTCGCCGCTTGTGTCCAGCCGCTCGGAACGGGCCGCGGCACAACTTTCAGGGTGCGGATGTTCACCCGTTGCTGGGAGCCGTTGTCCAAAGTCAGAGCCGCCACCGATCCGGACTGTTCAAAAGCAACGGATTTCAGTTTCCCGTTAAGAACCAATTTCTGTGATGGACGACTGATCCGCTGCAAAATCACCGTGTACGGGACGGGAGCCGGCGAAAGGGGCCCGCTATTCCCGTAGATGACCGTGGTTCCATCCGGAGAAACATCGTAAACGTCCGTGAAACCACCATAGGGAAGCATCCGGCTCGAAATGTCCCGAACCTGCCCCGTCCGGAGATCTTGAAGTTTGAGCGTATATTTTGAATAAGTTCCCACCCGCTCGTAAACTTCGGCAAACGCGAAGTTCACGTTCGACGCCGCTCGTGTCCAGCCGCTCGGGACACCGGGACGTACGACTCCGGTCTCTAAATTAACTTCCACAAGCGTCGTAACGCCCTGATTTTTACGAGCAATTCTGACGATATCACCCTTAAATTGAATCGACGTTAAGGACAATTCACCATAAGAGCCTTGACCATATCTAATATAATTACCCAGTTCTATCGTCTGGGTCGGATCGCTCATCGACTGAAGATGAACCGTACAATGCCGTCCTAATGGCATGTTGCGATCATAAAGGTCGTAGCGTCCGCTCGTCTCATAAATAATAAATTTACCATCTGGAGAAATATCACAGACCTTTGAAATGTCGCTGCCGTTCGCGACATGAGCCCGCGCAATCTCCCGCCGTTCTCCCGTTCTCAAATCCATCAGACTCAATACTCGTTGCGGATCGGATGAATGAGTAACAGATTCCACTCGGAACGCAAAGTTCGCGTTACTCGCCGTTCGTGTCCAGAGGTCATCAAACGTCTGGAGATCCACTATAAAGGTTTCAGAAACATCTTTGATTGTAATGACAGCAATCTTGCTGTCCTTTTCAAAACTGATCGACTCAAGGGAGCCCCAAAGGCGCCGTTGATACGCGGGATTCCCGACACGCATCAGAGTGACAATGTTGCTGTACCCCGCTTCAGTGGTTTCGTAAATAAACGTACTTCCATCCGGAGAAATGTCATGGTTCCCGGTAAAACGAACCGGATTTTTTCCTCCCGACCAAAGGGACCGCACGGTCTTCTCAATGTTAGTTTTTAAATCCAGGAGCTTTAAGTACGAATAATTTCCAGTTGTTTCGATCTTAAACGCGTAATTCACATTGCTCGCCGCTCGCGTCCAGCCGCTCGGAACGGGCGAACGCTCAACAACTCTGTACCCATAAATCACCTTTTCCCCCTTGCTGTTATGGACTGACGATTCACCATATTGTGCTCCAATTGCCAGGAGGCCGTCTTCCGTAAATCCCATATTGACTAATTCGGAGTACCTATTAATCACAACAGGATCGCTGTTAGGGGAGGCGCTGTAGAGAATATTCGAAAAATAGCTACGAGAAGATGACACCCATGTCGGAATGACAACACCTGGATAAATGGGCTGATTGTATACTGCCCCATATTCTTTAGTTGCTGAAAAAGCAATCGCTATTTGGCTGCCATTTTGTGACAAATAGTAAGTAGGTAGTTTCAGTTTTTTAACGCAACACCTACAAGATGTTCAAAAACTTCGTAC
>CAYULU010000033.1:0-18808 GCA_964445745.1 uncultured bacterium
ACGTTGGATTTTTAGCGCCTATGAACTGCAGTATGCGCATCCATGTACCGCCGGAGTTCTTGGCTTCCACCGTACCTGAATTATCCCGAAATCCGTATCCACTCGCCGCCATGGTGGTGTCAAAGTTGATATACTTTCCCGACTGAACAGCAAGTCCGTTGGTATTCATAATGGCGCGTAATTCACCTTGGGTATAAAACTGGAGACGATTGGCTAATCCAAAAGTGGAATAACCGATAAGATCAATGGCAGACTTGTTGGTTTTATTGGTGCCACCGCCTGCAGATAGCCGCATAAAACCCCAGTCTGAAGCGGGATTGGCCTTGGATGCAATTTCTCCCTTGGCCATTGTGGAATCCAGCGCGACGTAGTTGGTGCCTTTCATGGCGTACCAGGCACTGTCCAACTGCGCAGCGCCATCAGTTTGAAGATAGGACACTGACCCACCCGCTGCCGGAAACCCCCATTGGTTTCCTGCTGCCACGTATGTGGTCATTCCCGCCATTATGGGCGTGTTGGTGGTGTAGCCTTTGGTGATATTGTTGAGGATGAATAAACTGTCTCCACCGTTGATGTAGAACGGGTGTGCGGACGTGATGGAAGTGGAGTCAGAAATAATCACACGGTTTTCTGCGATAACACTGTTGTACAGCCCAGCCACATACATTGGGCAGTGCAGGTCATCGCCAGAACCACAGTCGAAGAATTTGTTGCCAGTTATGGACCAGTTACGAGCTTCGCGGTAATTGGTGGTCAGGACTACGTTGTCCACAGCGCCGTTGAATGTGTTGTGGGGCACGATGGACAAAGGTTGTGAACCTGCTGTGGTAAGGTAGAATCTATATGAGAAGGTGCCTACAGTGTCAATGGTTGCTATTGACTGCGTGCCTATGTAGAGTGTGATAGTACCCGCAATGACTCCGGTGCAGGACACATCAAGTGAAATGTTCATGCGCCGACCGGCGACGTTATAATCCGTGTTCAAAAATGTGGCATCCAGTGTGGCAGCTACCGCAGACCCAGCAGTGTGCGTCATCTTACCACCAGACACAGTCCAGTTGGTGCCGTACCAGTTAGTTGCCGACGTGAACGTGCGGTCGTTGGAGGCTGTTATTAACTGAGCGTTGGTACCAGATAGGTAAAAGTTTACAGCGTGGGTGCAGTTCACAAACTCGTTGCCCTCAATGCGATAATTACTTCCGCCGAATGCGTTGATCGGATAACCCGTGATGTTGATGAAATGGCAGTTGGTAATAGTGACGTTATTGGTGCCTGATGTGCAGTATACAGCCTCAGCAGCCGTGCAATTGTAGAATGTGCAGTTGTCGATTACAAAATTAGAAGTGCTGTCTGGTTCCCAGATTTGAATGGCCATACCTGCACAGTTTTCAGTGAATACGCAATTGGTGATGCGCAGGTTTTTATATTTAGGGTGGTATACGCCCGCAACGCGCAGAATGGAGTCATCAAACCGGCAGTTGTCAATTACGATATTGTCGAATGTTCCAGCACCGGAGCCAACTTCGTTTTCGAAGTAGATGTTGGCGTAGCCGCCGGCGAAGGTGCTGTTGGTGATGTAGACGTTTTTGGTAGCAGTGTTAGTGTTGGTTTCCAACGCCCAGTCGTCGCAGCGTTTGGTCTGTGGGTCGGCGTTAAACAGTAGGCACGAGTTTCCAGCCAGCCATTCAACGTCTGGACCAGCATAACCGTTGGACTGGTTGTAATGTAGCATGTCATGGTTATCTATGTAAAGGTGGTCAATATAAACGTTTTCACAATTGCTGAATTCAATATAACTGGCAAACTCCTTCATGTACATATCGCGGAGATAGATATTTTTGCAGTCGGTGAAGCATAATGGGGCCTCCCACTGGTTCATGGGAGTTACCATGTACGTGTATGTGCCGTCTGGATGCGGACTGAATTTATACGCAGCGGAGGTGGAATCAACGTGGATGGTGGTATTGCCACTTACAGTGGCGTTATTGCCGACAATTCTGCGAATTTGGTTGGAGCCACCGCCAGAGGTGACACGAATATGCCAATACTGCATTGAGTCGGCTGCAACATCAAGTCCACTAACTACAATGCTATAATCTCCAGAGGACACTACACTGCCAGTGGTTTGACTGGCATTGAACAGTCCATTCCAGGTTCCGCCAATAACCGTGATGTTGCTATCGTCCTCTGCCTTGAACATTCCGGTCGAGCAGGTGTCGTTGCGAACATGACCAGCCTTGTAGTATAAGAACCCGCCCGTGAAGTCCAGCATAGTGTTGCTGGTGAGCCATATTGGATCGTCATAGTCATTAACCGTGTCCACAGCTCCTGCGGTGTATGCTAATTTACCAGCAACTGGACTGGTGGTGTTGTTGTATACCCAGTCGGTTATAGTGCTGAAGTCCCCGCGATTGCGTACCGGCGTGGTTTTGAACCGGTCAATGAGCAACGCCAATTGCAGATACGCGTGACTATTCCAGTAAGCCGTATTTGGAATAGTCACGTAGTCCGTCATAGCGCTTAACTGCGCCGCACTGTATCCGTAGTAGTCTGGAAGCGTTTGGCCGGAAACAACTGCGCAGAGTGCCAGCAGTAGTAATAGAATGCCACGTTTCATGCGATCAGGGCTCCTTGTTTGTACATTTGGTTGAGCACGTTGATTTGCTCGATGGCGGACTGGCGCATGGCCTCGGCTTGACTGAAGTCACCGTATTTGTAGGAGGCACGGAGTTCGGCTTCAGCCATGCGCAGGATAGGGGCGTGCAGGGAAATGTGGGTCGGGCATTGGGCCGTGCCAGCAATCATGGCAGTCGGGGTCTTGACGTACCAGAGTTTGATGGTGGCGTTGGCGGCAGAGTAGACATCGACGAAGAGGTAGTATTTGCTGCCGAAGATGACGCATTTGGGCGAGCTGCCGGTGCCCTGGACGAAGTAGTTGTCGAGTTTTTCGATGGAGTCTACGGGTACGCGCTCAATCCATTGCACAGGGGATTTGGCGCTGGCGGCACTGGCCACATAGCGGAAGAAGTCACTGGGCAGGGCAGTGCCGAGAAGCGTGCCGGTGAGGGCCGTGGTGGTTTGAAGGCCCATGAGCAGGGCGCTGTCGGCAAGGCCCACTGCGTAGGTGTAGGCGGTGTTGAGGGCCGAGAGCTTGATGGCGCTGGTGTAGACGCCGCCAGCGGGGTCGTCGAGCCGGTAGCCCAAGGCGTCCAGCATTTCATTTACAGTCATGATTATACCTCGTCGTAGACTTTCTCAATGGCCGCGCAGACGGCTGGGTAGCTGTGGAGGCGCAGGAAGCGCGAGTAGGCTAGTTCTTGCGCCTGCAGCAGGGCGTCACGGTCGGTGACTAGCTTGGCCAATACGTCATACAGCGTCTCCGGGGTCACGCTGACTATGCCACAGCGGTCGGTAGACATGGAGCACAGTGTGGCCGAGCCGAACATCATGGACTCGACGGCGGCGTTGCCGTAGGTGCCGATGTCGTTGATCTGGTCGATGTAGATGTCATTGAGTTGCTTGTAGCGCAGGGCCGTGTCAGAGGGAACCTTATTCAGGAAACTCAGGGACACTGCCGGGAATTCGTCGCGGATGCGCTCACAGGCCTCGCGGATGACGGGGGAACCTTTGCGACTTTCATTGGACGGTATGTGGCCGATGAAGATGCGCGAGTCATCGCGGGGGATGGGGCGGTAGCGGGTTTCGTCAAAGGCGAAGGGTATGGTGATGCCACCGACACCGTGCATGCGCAGGTCTGGGGTGGTGATGATCACGCGGTTGACATATTCGGCCATGCTGGGCCAAATTGCCTCCCAGTGAGAGCGCCAGACGGAACCGCAGAAGTGGTGGACTACCGGACGGGTCAGATCAAATGGGACGCCGGCTACAGAACGTGGGATGCCTTCGTCCTCTTTGAAGTGGAGGATGTCGGCGTGTTTGGCCGCGAAGTGCATGCGAGTGATGGCGTCGTGGTTTTCGTAGACTTGACCGTTGACTAGAGAGGTCAGGCAGCCGGGGCCGCGGTTGTAACCGAACGGGTGCTGCTCCATGACGAAGTAGTCGATGGAGTAGCGCGTGGAGTGGCGGTTAATGGCAGCGCAGAGGCGGTGGCCGGAATTCGACCAGTCATGGGTTGAGTAGAACAGGATTTTACGCTTGGCCATGGCACATACCCTCGAACGCTCTGGCCGAGTGTTCATAATCGTATTCGGTAACGTCGTTGAACACAGGGGCAACTTCAATGGCGCGCTTGACACAGTCCACTATGGCCTTTGCGTCATATATGTCGATTGGATATTCATGGAGACGGGCAACGGATTCCACCTTACGGTCGCCTATACAAGGCACGCCGAGTGCCGCACACTCCACGCCGATACGGCCATAGGAGTGGGTGAAGGCCGTGTCGATCACGCACGTGCTCATGGCAACCAAGTGCATGACTTGGTCGAATGGCAAGGCCTCGAACATTTCGTCGTAGAATGAGCCAACGTTGATGGGGTCTTTTTGCATCTTGCCGATCATGATGCACTTCAGGGCGGGGATATCGCGCTTCAGGGCACGCAGTGCCTCGGTCACGATGAGGTAGTTCTGGTCGTAGGAGTGGGCCATAACCAGCACCATCGGGTCAGGGTATTTCTCGGTTGAGGCATAGGCGTCGCGCAACGTGGTCACGTCGGTGGGGTGCGGGATGGTCCAGACGGGCGTACCCAACAGGGCCTCTAGGGTATGCGACATGACCGGGTGGACACAGAATATGCGGTTGGCACAACGCAGGGCGTCAAGGAACAGGTCGAAGCGGCTGAATGATTCCCACATTTCGATGGCTTGGTCTGGATTGGCGACCAGTAGTGGGCGCTTGTCAGCGTCCATGGCGTCAATGAGCTTGCGTAGCTTGAATAATGTCTTGACTCCGGACGGGGGGACGTTGACATGCACCACGTCGTAGTTGGCCAAGGCTTCAAAAGTAACCGGCATCGAGTACACTCCACCCAAAGCACGGGGCCAATTGGTCAGGCCGCTGTGCAGGATGCGGGGCAATTTGTCAGGCGTAACCGGGTCGCGCAGATCGGGACGGAGCCCGTATGACTGCACCAACCAGTCGCGGGACGAGAATAAGCAGTATCGCATGGTAAACCCTCCGAGGTTTGAGGATGCGTGATGCAATGAGCAGGGGGCCGTTGCCAACCCCCTGCTCAGTGAGTTAAATGGCTTTGCCAAACACGCAGATCGACAGGCCACTGCCGCCAGCTTCCGGCGTGCCATAGGCATACAGGACAGCGACAGTGGTGGGGCCGTTGATCAGTTTGACGGCAATGGGCCGAATAGCAGTGGTTGTGGTCAGAGCACCAGTCACCAGCAGCGGCTGCGCGGAGATGTGCAGCGCGTGGCTGATGTGGGCCAGTATCGCAGCGCCAGTGGTCACGTCGGTGGGGGAACCACCGTAGGCCGTGGCCAGACGGTTATACAGCGTGACAACGCCGCTGGTGGGGCCGACATGCACAACTTCCATAATCAGTGCATTTTTGCCTTCGGTGTTGACACGCAGTGCGTTATCGGCAATGTGCCCTCCGACCACCTTTCCGTATCTTGCCATGATAGCCTCCTTTGGCTATTTATAGTCTTCGGTGAGGTTGGAACGGAGACGCCGGGCGTAGTCGATTTCCAATCCGACGATGCCCAGTACACCGTTGCTGACAGGGGCAGCATCGGCTTCGATTTTGAACGTGACCAGGTCTTCGGTCTTGAGCTTGGTAGCCGAGATCTTGCCACGCATGGAGCGGTACGTGCCGTATGTGGTCAGGCCGTCAAAGCAAACTTGCTCATCGAGGTCTGTGTCCAGGGCCGTGGCCGCTTCGGTAATGGCTTCGCCGGTAAGGGTGGCGTGGGTGCTGGCCTTTTGGGCATAGTCCACGACCTTGCTGGCGTTGTAATGCAGGTCGTAGCTGAATCGCACGGTGGTGGTGGTGGGGCCCAACGGCGTCCACAACAGCCAGACGAATACATCGTCGCCGTCGTAGAAGTCGTCAGGGACTTTCCACGCGACACAGTGCTCATCGCCAGAGGCTTGCAGCGTGGGGGCGATGAAATGCGCCGTGTTGATGTCCCGGACCTTTTTGTTCTGGTCGCCAAGACCGTAGAAGCATGTGGTGGTGGTGATGCCGCCACCGTACATTACGGGGTTGACGCCGACGGGAAAGGCAGGCACAAACACCTTTGTTCTGGCGATACGGGAATCGTAGTCAGCCCGGCGGAGGTTGAGCTTATCCATACGTCACCTCCTCTTAGGTGTTGGTTCCGTCCCAAATGACCCAGGAATGAGCGTTGCGGAAACGCTGATCCCATCCGAAATCAACGAAGAGTTCATCCTTGCGGTGAGCGGCATCGTTGTCCTGGATGTTCTGGTGGATGTGGATGTCGGAGTTGGTGTTGCCGCAGCCCTTGACCGCGCAGGGGCCTTCACCATAGACGTACCAGAGGTAGTCCATGTCAAGGCATGCACAGTTGTAGCCGTAACCGGCTGCACCGGAGCTGAATTCCTGTTCCACCAGGAATGGGATGGTGCCGAACATCGAGCGCACCATGACGATCTGGAAGCCGAAGGTGTCTTCGTCCCAACTGAAGGAGCCGTAGTACGGGCGCAGGAGGTTTTCCAGCGCGACCATGAACTCGCGGCCAGCAACGAACAGCTTGTTGCGGGAGCCGAATTTCAGGGCCTTTTCCATATACTTCGACCAGTTGGCGAGGCTGAGGCCGCCATTGACCATCCACACGCGCTGGGAGCCGTCGCCCAGAACCAGATCCTTGGAGGCATCGTAGGTGGACAGGCGGGTCCAGGTGGTGGAGGTGTCGGCGACGAATTCGAAGAAACCGCCGGTGTGGGATTTCTCCAGGCCACCAGCGCCGTAGCTCAGGTAGCGATGGTTGGTCCAGAAGGTGCGTTCCATGTAGCGGAACAGCATCGTGCGGGCGTGGACGGCGCGGCGCTGGAGTTCGGGAGTGCCGTACATGTCCTGCATGAGCAGGCGACCACTGACATCCCACGGGAAACGCTTGACTTCGCGGTAGTTGTAGTCCTCTTCGAGATCATTGGAGCGGGCCACTGGTGAGCTGGAAGCGTCACCAAGCACGACACCTTTCATTTCGAAGTTGAGGGCACTGCCGCTTGCAGCCGTGATGTTGCCAGCCAGTGTGCCAGCGCCGGAGCCACGGACGACGCGGACCAGGTTGCCGCCACAGATTTCGGCCACGACCATGTCCTCGCCCGCGATGTAGACGGTCGAGTCGGTGACGCCGCCGGTGCCTTTGACAGCAGTCTGCAGCACCTGCTGGGCCGGGATGTGGATTTTGTCATCCACGGACAGGAAGGTTTCAGCGGATTCGGAAGCCGGGCCGTAGATGTTGAAATACGTGGTGGAGGTGGTGATGGCGGCATCAGCGCCGGCATTGGAAGCGCCTTTGATGGTGCCGTTGTTGATCAGGTAATCGTCCTCAAACATGTAGTATTTGAGGTCCTTGACGCCGCGCTTCTGCATCTTCTGAATGATGATGTGCATGACAGCGGCATCGAGGAAGGCTCGCATCAGGATCTTGTCTGAGCGGTCGTATTTGCGGCGGGTTTGCAGCGGAGGAGCACTGCCCGCATTACTTACACCCAGGATCCCCATTTTCTCTGCCATAATAAGCCTCGTAATAGGGTGCTAGTTGAGTGGATCCCCGAAGTAAGCGGCATCGGCCTTGACCAGGTCGGCCTGGGTAGGGTCTACACCATTCGGGGAGTGTGGGCCAGAGGGAGTTGCCCCGCCAGGGGTGCCGGGTGCAGACAGGTTTTTGCGAACCGTCTCCAATTCGATCACTGCCAGTCTCTGCGTGCGGGCGTTTTTGGCCTGCGCAGAGCTGTAGGCTTGGTAGTAAATTTCGAGAGGGTTGGCCTGGTGCTCGGCCACGAACGTACGGAAGCGGTCGAACTGCGACGCGTCCTTGAGTTCGGGGTGGGCACTGGTGAGTGAGTCAATGGCAACCTGTTTGGCACGGGCTACTTCTTCAGGCGGTATCTGGGTGCCGGAAGTGGATTGGCCGGAGAGTGAGGTGATTTCACCGAGCCGCTGGTCGATTTCACGTTCGCGGAGTTGCATTTTGGAGAGGGCTTGTCCGCTGGGGGAGAGTCGGTTCGTCATGGCTTCGGTGGCGTCGAATTCCTCGCCATCCGGGAGAAAGGCACCCATGTTTAATGACGCTTTTTCGAGGGTCAGTTTGGCGTATTCAGCTAACAGATCTGGGGCCGGGGCCAAGGCGCGAGTGCGGACGTAGCGGCCATCTTTCAGTTCGTGACTGGAATAGAAGTCGGCTACGTAGTGCTCGAAGGTTTCATCGCGCAGGTCGGTCAGGAGGCGTCCGGTGATGTCCGGCACCTCACCACGCTCGACTGCGGCGATGATGTCTTGGCCAAACACGGCCTTTACTTTGTCGATGCGCGACTGCAGGGTTGAGTTACCCTTGCGGTAGGAAAGCATCTTGGCGATCAGCGCGTCAGGTTTGGAAGTGGCGATTTCACGCAGATAAGTGAGTTCGGATTCCTCAACTTCGACCTCCTCTGCTGGGGCCGTTCCGGGCGGCGTGACAGAGGTCTCAGTGGTCGTGGGCGCGGCTGCTTCAGGAGCAGCGGCGTCTGACTGCGGGGTGACGGCTGGGGTCAGGGTTGGATCTGTGGGCTGAGGCGTGGCTGACGGGGCCGGGGTCATGGGAGTTACAGTCGTGCGCGTAACAGGGGCGGTGTCAGGATGGCTTGGGTCGGGCCCAATGTCATCGAAGATACTGCCAGGGTCAACACCACGAGTCCCAGGGCCGTAGGCGCGGGCCTCTGCGTCGGGAAGTGCGGAGTGGAGTCGTTCTGCTTGTGCTTGGTCCATGGTGTTCCTTTCGTCACTCAACAGACGCGGACGAACTGGCACCTGCGGCGCGGGCGAGGCCTACCATAAGGTCAGCGGACTGACGGGCGGCATCGGTTTTCAGCGACTCGCGGTACTTCGTCTCGATCTGTTTGAGTGTACTGGAGAATTTGGTAAGGTCGATTTGCTGGAGCAGGGATTTTACTTCCTCGTCCTTGGAAACTGCGAGTTTTTGCAGTTGCTCGAATTGCGGGGCGAGGGTGGCCAACTGCTGCTCCAGTTGGGCAGTGTGGTCGATTTCTTTCATCAGTTCGAATTTCTCGGGGATATCACTATACAGGAGGAACATTTTCATGAATACGGGGTGGTACTGCATGAGTTGCTGGAACATCATGAGCATACTGTATCGGTTAACCATGAGGGAGTTGCCGCCGGTGATGAAGATTTTGGCGCGAATGTCCTCAAGGGAGTTTACGATGAAGCCATCGCCAGTGGGCATGTTGAATACGGTTTGACGCAGTTGGCCGTTGGAGTCGGGCACTGTGACGAGCTTGGGAAACTTGTAGTGACGGAGGGCGAGATCGAGCCACAAGTCCCCAAGCCGCCGCAGTGCGTAGTTCAGGTGGATCAGGGGGATGCGGGAGTTCTCATCACCCCATTCCTTGATGGACATAGTCGCGCCGAGGGTGCGCGGGGCGCCAGAAGTGTCGCCCCAGGCGATGGGGCTGATGCCAGTGAGGCGGTCAATCCAGCCGGTCAGGAGTTGCAGGGTTTGCACTACAGCAGGCTGGAGTGGGGTGGCCGGGGTCATGTGCATCAGGTTGCTGATGTTGACGCCTTCGCCTGGTTCGTACTTCAGGACACTGACCGAGGAGGGCTGGGAGCGGTGGCGCTCGAAGTCGGCCACTTCCTGGGGCGTGGCGCCTACTACGCCGTCCAGCACCGTGAGTTTGTCGCCAGAGCCGGAAGTTTGGAGGTGCAGGATGCCAAGGCTGAATACTTTGTTGAGCAACCGCTGGGCATCCTTGACGAAAAAGGCCTCGCCGTAGGTCAGCGGGGAGTAGGTGTCCTCGTCAATGACGGGCACCATGGATTTGATGGCCGTGGGCAGGATGTCGCGGCTCACTTCATAGTCTCGGCCACAGGTTATGGTGCGCTCAATGCGGTCTACCTTGATTTCCTGCTGCGTGATTTTGGAGTTGGGGTAGAGGGCCTGCACCGTGGCCATGCCGTCGTCGTCGCCGGACTGGGGCTCGTAGATGAGTGTATCGAGCATGCCGTTGGGCATGGCGATTTTGTACAGGAATGAGGGCTGCCGCACGGTGAGTTCCTGCTCGATCCAGTCAATGCCGAGGTTGTTGAATTCGGGATCGTCGAGGTCGGCGTCAGTTACGCCACGGTTGTAGACGGAGGTCTGGTCCGGGGCACGCATGGCCACATCGTAGTCCTTTTCCGCCACATTGTAGGCGCTTGATATAATGCGATCACGTTTATCGTGGCCGACAATGTCGAGGGCCTTCTTCAGTGACACTACTTTGCGCAACCACATGACCTCGGCGTCGGAGAAATCCATATTGGAGGTGTTCAGCGGCACCACTACTTCCCACGGCATCGGGGCCTCGAACACCACTTCGCCGCGGTAGTAGTCGCGGGTGGGGTCGAGCCGGGCAGTGAGGTAGCCTAGGCCCGTGATGAGCTGGTGCTGCACGGCCCGACGCACAATGACCGAACCGCCGGAGATATACCAGCAGTGGTCGTAGAGCAGACTCAATTCTTCAGTGGTTTTGATGATTTGGTCACGGGCGGCGGAATCGGAGAAGGCCAGCATGCTCATGTCAGCCGGCATAAATTTGCCGGTGGGCATGGAGGCAACCATTTGGGACAGCAGGGTGCGCACGGCGCGGCGCATGGTGTTGAGGACGACGTCAGTTTGGCCGGTGGTGACCATGTCCGCGGCTTCCTTGTCAGTCCATTGGGCGTTGAAGTAGAAATCGCCTTCCTTCTTCATTTCGCCCATGCGCTGCTGGCGCTTGGGGTTGTTCACCACGGCTTCGCAGTTATCGTAGATACGCTGCGGGGCAGTCTTGTTATCTTTTGTACGGGTCTGGGGCACTCGCCACTCCTGTCCAGATGTTGTAGGTGCGATTGGCAAGGACGTGAGTTATGTCCTGCGGCGATTCTTCAAGCTCCTTGCGGGAGCGGCCAAGGCGCCCGCTGCCGAGCAGTTTGTCGATGAATGTGGTGCGTGGGGCAACTGCGTTCGATACGATCATTTCGATTACGTCACCTATGTCGTCGTGGTCCACTGCCGGGTACAGCAGCAGGAAGTTGCGCACGTCGTCCCAGTGATCAGGGAACCAGAGTTTGTGCGCCTGCAACAGCCCGGTGATGCCGGATTTGATGCGATCCTCTTTGTCAGTGCCGTGGTAGACCGTATGTGTGCGCGATAGGATGCGCTGGGCAGCAGCCGGGTTGCCGAGCATGCCCGTGGGCACCAGGCGCTTCAGGGTTTTCTTCAGGAACTCGAACCGGTTGCGCTCGATGATGCCGACGGCGGATTTGTATACTGACATCTGGCGAAAGTATTCCTGCATGGACTCAACCGGGTCAGCGCCGCGTTTGGCCCAGCGTTCCCAGAACAGGATGTCGCCAGTGGCAATGGCGCCGGCAGTCCAGACTTCTGTGAAATCGGCTTTGGACGTGTCGGCGGCAGCGAGATCTACGGCGGTGATGTTTTTGACGGCGATGATGCGCATGGATTAGTGACCGCCCAGGTCAGCGGAGTTGGCGATGAAGTCGATCAGGGCCTTGCCACTTTCGCTAGTGGGCTCACTGTCTTCCTCGATTACACGGGCCTGGATGCGCTCATTATTCTTAATTACTTCATCCACCGTGCTGCAGTGCGTAATGTGCATGGCCGGGGCGGCGGTGAATACCAGCCGCCATGAGCCGCCGCAGGTGCAGGGACGGTCGGGATAGCCGTAGAATTCCTGTATCGCGTTGCAATCGTTACAGCAATAATCGTGCCGTACTGCGTGTGTCATATATTACCTTCCTACCGCATCACGCGGTCAAATATACTTTTCAGCCATGCCTCTTGAGCCTCCGTTATGGTCGGCCATTTGCTTTCGGTAAGACTGTCCAAGAAGTCATGCTCATTGGCCGATATTTTGTCTACTTTATACAGTAAAATATCGTCCACAAATTCCATGGCTTCATCATGGGTCATACGCAATGGGTCAATGAATGTCATGTAATGCCTCCTGCTTCAAGTGCCGCCAGTGAGATACCAATTTCATCTTCCATCAAGAATACCGGTTCGTCCTGGTATATGGCGAAGCGGTTGGTGCCCACGTTCCAAAACCGCATGTCGGTCACGTCGAAGGCGCGGTCGCCGTATTTGTAGGGCATATTCATGCGCTCTTGCAGCCAGTTGTTCAGGGTGCCGTTGTGCTCTGCGGCGCGCATTTCGGCGTAGAGTTCGGCAGTGGGGAACATGTCTTCCCAGATCGATCGGCCATTGACGATGTCGGGATTGCCCTCAGCGTCCTGCAGAATGGCGTAGCGCAGACATTTGAACCGCGAGTCGGCATACACCTTTTCGGCCACGCACAAGGGGTGCAGGCTGGTGCCGAGGAAACGGATCTGGCCCGTGCCGGTGTAGCCGAAGTGCGGGTGCTGCCACTTCTGGGCACGGCTGAATATCACTTCGTCCTGAAACCAGTTCCAGGCCTCCTGCAGCGTATTCTCGGATTTGGTGTCTTTGTTGGACTGGATGTCGTCGGCGATGATCAGGGAAGGGGGCGACCAGTCGCCGCCAGTGCCGCGGATCTGGGACATGAAGGATTTGGCCCGGAGCCATACCTTGTTGCTGAATTGGGCCGATTCCTTCTGCGTCTCATATTGGTTGCGGTTGACCAGATGACCGTAGTAGTAATGGATGAGTTCGTTGGTCTCCAGGGCTGTGGTGATTTTCATGACGTGGCGGCGCGACTCATCCATCGTTTCACTGATGATCACGATATAAGTTTGAGTGTTGTACAGTATCGACTTCAGCGGGTAGCTGAAGCAAATAGTAGGGGTCTTGCCCAACTTGCGCGGGGCGATAATGCCGACGAACGGGGCGTCGCTGAATATCAGGTTGAAGATCTCCGCGTGCGCCTGGGCGAATGGGACGAAGAAAGCAGTGGGGAATAGCTGCTTGCAGAAGAACGGGTGGTCTTCCCAGGCGCGTTTGCGGAAATCCTCTTTGGTGAACGCCTTGCGTGTAGTGTTCAGATTACTCATTGGCCCGTGTCATTCAGCATACGGTCAATGTCATCGGCCAGCGTGACATCAGGCCGGGAGTCGGACAAGGGGCGCTTGATATGGCGCGAGTAGCCGGGTTTGAATATCGGCGGACGGGCGCCGGCACGGAGTACAGGGTCGATGGGGGTGTCGATGGCCTGAGGAGCGCCGGGGTCAAGAGTCTCAATGGGCAACGCAATCAGGCGCACGCCGATGTCCAGGCCATAGTCCAGCTCGCATAAGGCCATGGCCGTGGTTTCACGCCGGAATATCTCCACCACGTCGCAGAGCTTGCCCAGCATCCATTCCTCGCCGACCTGGTGCTTGACAATGAGGCCATTGATGCGGGCCTTGAAGGGAATGCGAATGTGTGCAGCGTCGGACCAATTCATACCACCACCCCCATTGCAGCAATCAGCTCGGCACGTGCCGATTTGCACTGGTCCCCGGACGCCCGCAGATCAATCATGCAGCCGTCCACAATCACCTGCATGATGTAGGGGGAATCGAGTTTATCACGGTCCATCTTAACCGGATCGCCGATGAATGACACCTTTGCGGCATCAATCAGCGTTCCCATTACTGTAATCGGATTGGTCATTGGGTTGGTCCTCCATGGTTTGGGGTTCAGGTAAGTCATCGCCATCCGGCGCAATCGTCGGGGCATCATCCTCGGCAATATGGGCGTCCAATATGCCAATTGGTTGGCCCATGTAGGGCGGGAGATTGTCGGGAGCCTTGCCGCGGGACGTATGGCCAGGGCTGTCGTCATAGGCGAAATCAGGGTGCAGCGCGAAATATAACTTCTGCGCCTTGAGCAGGTCGCTGACATCCACATCCGGTCTCTTGATGCGCTCATACAGCAACTGTATCATGTCCGCCGGGCTGACGCCGGCCTGATTAAACCATTTCAACGCCTCAGTCATAAGTATACCTCGAAATACTGGACTACGCATCATGTGCTTGCTGAACGGGGCCACCTTAGCGGCGGCGTCCATGTCGAAATCGTGGGCTATTAGTGCGCGGGCCACCACGTGCAGGCGCAAATACTGATCCTGCATCAACGCCGGGGTGTAGGACAGGCCGCGGGAGAATCGCCCACCGGTCAAGTGGTTCTTGTAAAGGCCCGTGGCACTGGTGTCCTTGGACAAGTTCCAGCGCCCCGTCTCCAATTCAATATACGGATGCAGCGGGGCATAATCAAGGGATTTCACCTGACTGATCCAGCCGTCATCGCACATGATGTAGGCGCCGGGGGCCAGAGTGCCGGCGGTCCACTGCGCCCGCCAGTCCTCCACGATGACGTGGCCGTGCTTGATGTGCCACGGCATGGAGTGAACGGGCACTGTAGTGATCAGAAAGCCATAGGAGTCTATCACAGGCAAGTGCCGGGTGTGGGGCTGAACCATTTTAGTGTGGTGCATTGGCCAACTCCTTGTAGAATAGCAGGGCGTCGCGCACAGTGGCACGCCATTGAGTGGGGTAAGTGATGCCAAGTTGAATGGATTTGGAGGAGTCGCAGAGGACACGCTCAACGCCAGAGGGTTTATCGTCCCGGTAGGCGAATTCAGTGCCCCAACTGCAGCACCCCTGCAGCTCATCGATCACGGTGTTTAGTGCAACCTCTTGGCCGGATGCGATGTTGAGCAGAGTGTGGTGGGGGTGATCATCCAAATCCCATTCCAGTGTGCGTAATATAGCCCATGCTACGTCGCGCACATCCGTGATGTGGCGGGTCTGTAAGCCAGTGCCATACACTTCAGGGGGAGTGTCCAACCCCACCAGACCAGCGCACCAGCGGGCCAACACGCCGCCGCCGGGGCCGTAGGCTTGGCCCGGCCCCATGACGTTGAACAGGCGCAGTGTGAACAATTTGGTGTAATGGGTATTGGCCAGCGCCGCTTCAGTTAATCGCTCACCGGCAAATTTGGTCAAGGCGTAGAGGGAGCAGGGATCCGGTGCGGACAATTCAGTTACACGGTCTGCAGCCAGTTTGGGACCGTACACAGAGCCCGTGCTGATGTGGATGTAGAGGGGCACGTCGGCTTGAGCGGCAGCCCTGGCCAACATTGCGGCCTGGTTTGCGTTGACATCGAAAGCATCCATATTGGCATTGCACGCGGCCATCTTGCGGCAAGCGAGGTTGATCACGACGTCGTAATTCTCCAATATCCCTTTCTGCAAGTAAGCATCAATGGAAGCACACACCCGTGGCACTTTATGACTGTCCAGCCACTTCACGTTGAACTCCGCGGCCCCACTCAGGTCATCCACCACAGTCACCGTGTGCCCCATGGCCGTGGCGATTCGTGCCGCCCATGTGCCGATGAATCCTGCGCCTCCTGCCAATAGTATGTTCATTCCGTCCTCCTCACTAAACATGCGTCCACAGCCGCCTCAACCCACTCGGCCTCTTCTTCAGTCAACTCCGTGTAACCGCCGCCCACTATGTCCTCCAGCACCCTCTGCAGCCTGGCGTCCTGCGACATAGTGCGCTCATAATCCTCCATGCCAACGTATTTGCTGCGGGGGTTGATGCGGGCGGCCACGCACATGGCCAACAGCCACTTGGCCTGGTCTATCGCGGCGTCGGCAGTGGGGGCCACGGCAATGGTGAATTTGCGCACGTCGGCACGCACCGCTATGATGCACATGGCATCCAGCGTGCAGGCGCAGGCGTCCATGCCGGTATCTTGCAGCACGACTATCCAGCGGTTCACGTCGGTCATTCCACAGGCCTGTAGTTGGTTTCAAAAAAGGCACGATCTACATACCACTGATCGGAATGATCATCCGAGTTACGTGCAATCATGCTGCCAGCACGCAGGCCGCGCTCCTTGTCGAAATCCGACACACTGATGCCTGTCATGTCCTCGCCTGGCACGTAGGGGCGCATTTCCACCACCGTGGCCTTGTAGTATTGCTTCCATTCACTCATTGTACACCTCCTTTAGTTCTTCAGTTCCGGCACCAGCACGACTATCCAGCGGGCTACTTCCATAATATCCGCCTCACCACCTTGCTCCAGTAGCTGCGGTCGCGGCCATACTTGATTGCCAACTGCCCCAGCGTCATGGTGCGGGCATCGGCGCGAACCCGCTCGGCCAGCTCATAGGTCATTTCGCTCGTGTCCACACAGGCGCCGGCGTACGGCTCGACCCGCTGGCTCGTGCGGCGGTCAACCAGTGTGACATCAAACGCACATTCGCCGCGGCCAAACGCCCGTAGCGCCTCGCGCATGGGGTGCAGCGCCAGCATGCCATCAGCAGTGACCACCCGCACCACACCGTCCTCGTCTGGCGCAATAGGCTCACCCAGCACTACATTGCGCACCTCGCCCCGATTAGTCAGCACGAAGTCGGGGAAACCGTCGATGCCAGTGTATAATTCGTGTTTCACTCAGCGCCCTCCACTCTGCTTAAGCAACATTGCCATTAGCACCATGCCCACTCATCACTTGCTTAATCGCCATCTTGGCCAGGTACGGAAAGTCGCTGCCCAACGCCCATTGCAAATATCCCCGGTCGATTCGCACCACTTCAGTCACGGCGCGTTTGGCATACTTGCCAACGTTGAAGCACAGCCGACCCTCCACCATGGTCAGCACCCCGCCGTACTCGGCGCCCGCCGTGGGTGCGTATTCGGCCAAGGCCTCTGGCGTATCCATACCCACCTCGGCCACCATTGCAGCCAGCGCCAGCGCGGCAGCCTCGGCGTCATCCAGCGCACTGTGGGCATTGAACTCCCCGCCCACAAACTCCCTGTAGCACGCCTCAAGCGTCCGTGGCCTGAGCTTGTGGTACAGCGTCATGGCATCCAGTATCCGGCCAGAGGCCGGCTGCCACGGGTGTCCAGCGCGGGCTAATTCCTCGGCCAATATCCCAATGTCATAGCGGGCGACATTGAACCCACTGAGCCATTGGGCGCGGTCGAGGAAGTCCAGTACCTCAGTGGCATGGGCGGCAAACGGCTCCAACACAGCCACAGCGGCATCCGTAATGCCATGCACCGCAGTGGCCGACGGGTCAATGGGTTTGCCGGGGTTGCAGCGAAATTGCAGCGTGTCCAGCGGTTCGTAGGGCCACTCCACCAACCCAGCCCCGAACTCCACAATGCGCGGGGCCGTGAGCCCTGTAGTTTCTAGATCAAAAAATGCTATAATATTCACTGCACCTCCGTCATGCAATCCCATGCAACTTATTCCACTTCTCCATCAGCTCGTCCCGCCGCCCATAGCCATCATGATAACACTGCTCACACAGTCCCCAATAGTACCAGGGCCTGTCCGGGTGACACCGCGCCATGCGCTGTGGCTTCGGAGCCTTAGTGCGCGCTCGCGCCTCTTTGCGTCCCTCATTATACACCAGCATGTAGCAGTCGTGGCACAATCCCAACGCATAATGCCGACGATCCTCATGGCAATCCGCCATCCGCGGCCCCTGCTGCACCATTGGCGGCATGACATCAGCAGTACACCCCTTGCGATACAACTGCATGTAGCACGCCTGGCACAGCCCACGGGCATAATGCGGTCGATCCGGGTGACACTTTGGGGCGCGGTGCCGTCTACCTCTATCCTGCATATCTCAACTCTCCTCGCTAATTCACCAACACAGCATGCAATATCCGTGCCGTAATACCAACCATGTGTGTAAATAACCCCTCCGAGTCCCTTGACACACTGGCAACACTTACATACAAAGTGTGTCAACGACTAAATGCATAATTATGCTGGCATTTAAGTGCCGAAGTTACACATGTGTACAATTTTGGGCCCCCTCAGCCAATGCTATATTGTTATTACATGCATATATGCCATGTATTATATATTTTTTCTCCATTTCAAAACAATAGCCCATTTTGCCGAAAGTGTTGCCAATGCCACACCATCTGCCAAAATATTAACCACTTGGCCCTGTTGCCAAATCGGCAACACTTTAAAGTGTGTCAATAGTGCCAAAGTGTTGCCAACTTTTGCCACTATGCCGCGCCGTCGCGCCCCAAGGCATACACACTTTGGCAACTGTTGCCAATCGCCCCGCTGCACCACGCCCCGCCACACTTCGGCACTGCCCCCAGCACCAAAATTTTTGCGCATATTTTTTGCGCCCCCCCCCCTTCTGCACGCCCCCTGGGCCATTGCACATGCCCGCTGATCACTGCACTGGCCGATATTCGGTCAGCAGTGGCCGGATTTCGTACAGCATGGCCTGATACCGTGCACCCCTGCCCCATCCCCACCGCAAGCGGCCCAACCATTGGCCATTGGATGTCCGCAGCGCGCACCAGTGGGAAATTTTTGCATAATTTTTGGGGAAAATGGCAAAATGTAGCGCAATCCAGCCGATAGGGTCCCCCTCCCCTCCGCGGGCCGGGGGGTCGATGTGCCCCCGTGCCGGTCGGCGAATGGCGCAAATAACAATCCTTTTTCTGCCGGGCGCGGGCTGCGCGGGGCACGGGGCCAGGGGTGTACGGCACGACGGCACGCTGCCGGGGCCTGGGGCACGCTACGCAGCGCTCGATGCACGGGGCAATGATCCCCAGGCCTGCCGCCATGCGCTGCACGGGCCACGGGGCACGGGCCACGGGGCACGCCCCCGGCTGCCGGGGATTGGCGGACTCGCCCTCAGGTGTAT
>CAYULU010000034.1:0-17676 GCA_964445745.1 uncultured bacterium
TCTACGGTAGGAGCAAAAACGGTTTCCGGTTCAATCACCGGACCGTAGCAGTTATTGCCGGGAAAAGGAAAACTCACAACGTCATAAACTCCGACCGCCGCCCGTCGAACCGTAAAAACCGTTCCGCGCAGGGTATGATAAAAAAGGGCCGTCATGTAATCCGGACTCTTTTCAACAGAAGTCGGTACCTGGGTAATATACTCCCCCCAGCAAGTCGCAATATTAGTCACTCCCCGCGCAAGTTTCGAGGCCGCGTTATCCGGCTGAAGTTTTTCGGCCGCAATCGCGGAAGTCCCCGCGGCAAAGCCCAAAATGACAAGCGCCAATAAAAACTTTTTCATATTTACCCTCCGGGTTTTAGATTACCAGTACGCCGTTCGTTACAATCGGGTGATTATTACTCATGCCTTGTTTCCTCTTTTACAAAGGGGAACCCAAGGAAATTAAAGAAATCGTCCCTGCCCCCTCTTTGTAAAAGAGAGGGAATTTCTCTCGAACTTGGCAAACAGCGCAACAGACTGATTAATAAATCGTCCATTTATGACAAATTTTGAGGCCTTTTATATCACGGGTTCTTCGGAGCAAAAGAATCCGGCGAAATTTCGTCATCCCCGCCAAACCCTTCTGTCTGAAAAACCTCAATCTTCGTTCCAGGCAACTCAGTTTTATCGATCCCCGCCTTCTCAAGGGCACAGTTTTCAAAAAAAGTTTTCGCATCCCACCCGGTTTCAATCGCAACCTCCGGAAGATAGACCCCTTTTTTCCAGCCACAGCTCACAATAATCCCGTCTGTTCCGACGCGAATATCTTTATAGGACCGCACAGGCACCGGCTCCGTCAGTAAAGAGACATGAATATGAAGGCCGTCCAATTCATTCAGCACCAGCGGAGGGAACCTCGGATCTTCAAACGCAGCGGCCAGCGCCATACGCCGGATGCTTTCCCGTAGCGGCTCGTAGCCGATGATCTGACCTATGCAGCCCCGCAATGCCCCTTTGCGTTTTAATGTCACAAAAATCCCGCGTTTTTTTTCGAGAAATTCTCCGGACAAGTCCAACTCGGGCTCCGGCCCGTGAGTGAGCCGTGCTTTCAATAAGTTATTGATGTAACGAAGTATTTTTTGCTGTTCGGGTTGACTTAGCATCATCTCGGCCACTTTGTCCTCGACCGGGCCGCAAGTTCGGCCCCACGTTCATGCCTCTGGATTAACTTTGTACACCATCGCTGCGTAACCGACAACCGAACCTTTTTCTCCCGTAATATCTCCCGAATTCGCATACTTGAGAAGTCGGGGACCCTCCCACCCCAATTTCTCCGCCAAAAACAGGGATGTAATCACGGGGCCAAAGCCACAAGCTTCAATCTCGCCCGAGTAGTTTGAGCGTTCAAGTTTCTTCACATCACGATCCCCCATCATTCGAATCAGCTTATGGTCCATATTCACCGCTTCCTTGTAAGGATGAAAGTGTGACAGATCCGTGCTGAAAACAAAAAGGGCACGCTTCCCGGCAAGCTCGCGGTTCAACGCTTCCGAAAGCGCTTCCGCATTCGCCACAGATGGCTCGCCGATATAAACGGGTAACAGGGTAAACCCCTTGACTACCGTCTGAAGAAAAGGGAGCTGAACTTCCAGGGAATGCTCATTCAGATCCCCCGGGATGGTTTCAGCCAGGTAAGGACTGGAAGTTCTAACTTTTTCGGCAAGTTTTTTATCCACGGGAATCCGGCCGAGAGGCGTTTTATAAAAATCCGCATTATCAATAAAGACACCTTGAACAAAAACCCGGTGAAGGAAGGCCACCACAACCACCACCTCTGCCCGAGCTCCGTCAATCGCGCGATAGGCTTCCGCGGCAATCCCTCCCGAATACATATACCCCGCATGCGGAACGATAAGCCCCCGAACGGAAGGATCGGGCTGCGAGCTTGCATGGTCAAGAAAAGCCCGTATCTCATGCTGTAAAACAGCCGGCCGGTCAGGATAAAACTGTCCCGCAACAATCCCCTCCCTGATCATCGGCGTTTCGTGAGACATAGTCTTTTTCCTCCCCCGGCTATTCTACCTTCAAAAAACCTTCGCGCAACCTTCCTGTCCGACTTATAATAAAGCCATGAATCAGATCAGGATCGCGTTTTTTGATGCTAAACCCTATGACAAGGTTTCATTCGACGAGACCAATCGGGATTTTGGTTTCAAGATCACATATTTCCCCGGCCATCTGACAGAACAAACCGTTTCCCTAGCAAAGGGACATGAGGCCGTATGTGTGTTTGTAAACGATGAAGTCTCGGCTCCGGTCATCGACGCTCTGGCACAACATGGCGTCAAGATGATCGCCGTCCGCGCCGCGGGGTACAACAACATCAACCTTAAGGCCGCATTCGGAAAAATTCACACCGCCAGAGTTCCGGCTTATTCACCCCACGCAGTCGCGGAACACGCCGCGGCTTTAATGTTGACACTGAATCGTAAAATCCACAAAGCGTATTTCCGGACCCGCGATAGTAACTTCACCTTGAATGGTCTTTTGGGATTTGATTTTTACGGAAAAACAGCGGGCATTATCGGAACCGGCCAGATCGGAAAGTGCTTGATTAACATCCTCAAAGGATTCGGCATGAAGATCCTTGCCTACGATACTTTCCCGGACATTGAATTTCAAAAAACGACCGGGTTTGAATATGCGGATCTCGACACCCTTTATAAAAAATCTGATGTTCTCTCACTTCATTGCCCCCTCACAAAAGAAACCCGCCACATGATCAACCGCGGCTCCCTCGAGAAAATGAAATCCGGCGTCATGGTCATCAATACCGGCCGCGGGTTACTGATCGACACCAAAGCGTTGATTGAGGGACTCAAGTCTGGAAAAATTGGCTGCGCAGGACTTGACGTTTATGAAGAAGAAAGCGAAGTTTTCTTTGAAGATTTTTCAGGTTCCGGAATTTCGGATGATGTCCTTGCGAGGCTCCTTTCATTTCCAAACGTTTTGATCACTTCACATCAGGCTTTTTTTACCCAGGAGGCCCTGCACAATATTGCGAAAACGACCCTGGAAAATATCCGTGAATTTTTCACCCAGGGAAAGATTCCGAACGAAATCTGTTATCACTGTACAACCTTGAGCGCCTGCCCGAGAAAAAAAACCGGCAAGTGCTTTTAAAAAATCAAATGTCCCGATTCTACGCTTTAGCCAATAAAGCGCAAGGGAATGAAACGAAGGCTAAATATCATCGATAGAAAAGGAGAAAAATGAGCGAACAAGAATATATCGGACACGCAATGACGCTGGTTGAACTAACCGACTACCAAAGAGGTTCGGTCGTCAGCAAACAGCTTATAAAAAAAAACACCGGTTCCCTCACCGTTTTCGCTTTTGACGAAGGGGAAGGACTGACGGAACACACATCTCCCTACGATGCCACCATTCTTGTCCTTGAGGGAAAAGCGCAGATCATGATCGGCGGAAACCCGCACGAGGTTTCTTCCGGGGAAATGTTAATCATGCCTGCTAAGGTTCCTCACGCTGTTAAAGCCATCGAACGATTTAAAATGCTTCTCATCATGATCAAGTCTTAGTTTGATCAACATCCCTTTATGCTCGATCGATTTTTTAAACTCCGGGAACGACACACCACCCTTGGCACCGAGGTTGTTGCGGGAACCACAACATTCCTGGCCATGGCTTACATTATCCTTGTCAACCCCGCCATCCTTGCTTCGGCCGGGATGGATAAAACGGCCCTGATCCTTGTCACCTGCCTTGCCACGGCACTGGCGACACTCGCCACGGGTCTTTTTGCCAATGCCCCCATCGCGATGGCACCGGGCATGGGGCTGAATGCGTTCTTCGCCTACTCTCTGGTCTTAACAGACCACCTCACCTGGCAAACGGCTCTTGGAGTTGTCTTTTTATCCGGTCTTTTTTTCTTTCTACTGACTGCCGTAGGAATCCGTCAAAAGATCGTCGAGGCAATCCCCCGCTCCCTAATTTCGGCGGTTTCAGCCGGGATCGGCCTTTTCATTACGTTCATCGGCCTGGTCAACCTCGGGATCATTCAAAAAAATGAGGTGACGCTTGTTGCCGCGGCACCGATCACTTCGACCGTCATGGTCGGCCTGGCAGGTTTTTTTCTGATGCTTCTGCTTGAAATGCACCGGGTCAAGGGAGCCATGATTTTGGGCATTGTGATGTCAACTCTGATCGCGCTTTGGACAGGACTGGCGCCGTGGCCAAAGGAATTTGTCGCGTTTCACTTTGACCCAAGCCCTATCTTCTTTCAACTAGATATTCTCGCCGCACTTAAAGGGGGCCTCTTTGGCGCAATCTTCAGTCTGATGTTCATGCATCTTTTTGATTCGATCGGCTCCCTTGTCGCCTGCTGCCACCAGGCAAAAAGGGTCGATGAAAAAGGGCGTATGATCGGCCTTGACCGGCTTCTCTCGATCGACGCGCTCGCGAGCATGGTAGGTGCGATCCTCGGTACTTCCACGATCACCGCTTATGTCGAATCTGCTACCGGCATTGGGCAGGGAGGAAGAACGGGGTTTACGTCCGTTGTGACCGCGCTTCTTTTTGTGCTCGCGATCATCTTTATCCCGCTGATCTCCGTCGTACCTGTTTACGCCACCGCCCCTGCCCTGATCCTGGTTGGTTTTTTCATGATCAAGGAAGTCCGGGAAATTCATTTTGAGGACATGGAAGAAGGCTTCCCGGCATTTGTGATTATCGTGATGATCGCGTTGAGCTATTCCATCGCAACGGGCCTTGCATTCGGATTCCTCAGCCATGTCCTTTTCAAGGTCCTCCGCCTGAAGTTCGCGGAGGTGAAACCGGTCATGTGGTTCATTGCCGGCTTGTCATGGCTTCATTTTATAGTCTGAGAACCCCGTCGATGAAAAACAGTATTCTTTCAGTTCAAAATCTCCGAAAAATTTACGGCTCCAGTCCTGCCGTCGATCATGTTTCCTTGGACGTTCATCCGGGGGAAATCGTCGGTCTCCTGGGCCCGAACGGAGCCGGTAAAACCACGATCATCAACATGATCCTGAGCATCCTTGAGCCAACAACCGGTTCCATCCAGATCAAGGGTCTGGATCTCGGCACCCAACGCTCCGCCGCCTTGTCATTTACAAATTTTGCCGCCGTCTACGCCCCTCTTCCAGGGAACCTTACTGTGATTCAAAATCTGCGGGTATTTGGAATGCTTTATAGCGTGAAACGACTATCCCAAAAAATTGAGGGTCTGATCGAGGCCCTGGACCTCCGACAATTCGTAAATACAAAATGCGGCATTCTCTCCTCCGGAGAACAAACACGCGCCAGCCTTGCAAAAGCCCTCTTGAACGATCCCCAACTCCTGCTTCTCGACGAACCAACTTCCTCGCTTGACCCGGCCAGTGCCGGCGAGATCCGGGCACAAATTACCACGTATACAAAAAAGAAACATTGTGCCATCCTTTGGACTTCTCATAACATGTATGAAGTCGAATCCGTTTGCGACCGCGTCCTCTTTCTTTCTCACGGCAAAATCATTCTTCAGGGAAATCCCAAAACTCTGCCCGCCGAACATCACAAAAAAAATCTGGAAGAGATTTTTATTGCCGTCGCACGGGAACCTTTATCTTTCGGAGGAGAATTAAAATGATTCGCCTGGAACGGGTCTTCGCGCTGGTCTTAAGACAATTTTTTTTGATGCGCGGAAGCATCGCACGAATCACACCGCTTTTTGCGTGGGCCGCTGTGGACATTGTTCTCTGGGGATTTCTTACGCGATACCTGAGCTCTTTCACCCAAACTGGCTACAATTTTGTGGCGGTCATTCTCGGGGCTGTGCTTTTCTGGGATTTTTTCATCCGCCTCATGCAAGGGGTCGCAATGGCATTTCTTGAAGATGTCTGGTCCCGGAATTTCCTTAATATTTTCGCCGCTCCCATAACCCTGACCGAGTACCTGATCGCGCTTGTCATCTCGAGCATCGGAACCAGCCTTGTCGGTCTTGTTGTCATGCTTTTGCTGGCCGGGGTATGTTTTGGTCTCTCAATCCTCACGTACGGCCTGCTGGTTCTCCCAGCTGTGTTGATCCTTTTCCTTTTCGGGATTGCTCTCGGGATCCTGGGAAGCGCATTGGTTCTCAGACTCGGCCCGGCCGCAGAATGGTTCATTTGGCCAATCCCGGCTTTTCTTTCCCCTTTCGTAGGAGTACTCTATCCCCTCTCCACACTCCCGACATGGATGCAATGGATCGGCCGAATTCTGCCACCCTCTTATATTTTTGAAAATATACGCGCTCTTCTTGCCGGTGGGTCAATCTCGTGGGGGGCGCTCTTCGGAGCAACCGTCCTTTGCGGATTTTACGTCCTGTTAGCTTGCTGGATTTTCAGCCGGACGTACCGGCATGTGGTCAATTCAGGAGTTCTCGCCCGTTACAGCGCAGAAAGTCTCAATTAAGCGCGGGCCGACCATCAACCACTGAGAGCGTGTCGTTATTCTGACCGAGGGGGGGGAACCAGATCCGTTTTTTTAGAAGTTTTCCCGCTAAACTGGCCCGCTTTCTTCAGGATCCTTTGCCAAAGAATCTGGACTTGTTGGGCCAAGTCATTCTCTCCGACTTTCTTCCCTAGCCGTTTGATTCGCCGGTCAAATTCCCTGCTGGCGGTACTGTCCGGGACACCGTTAATAATCGCCTGCAAATCTTCCCGCCGGACCTCCTGAAGGCGCGAAATCAGCTGTTCACGAGTCATCGTCTGGGAAAACCCATTTTCGACCTTGATACGCACCGGCAGTTTTTCAATCAGCGGCCAGTAAGACCCGTAGCGGATCACAAAATTTTCGTCAGAAGTTTTTTCAAGACGTTCGATATAACGCTGCTTCTCTTTTTTAAAATCGCAATTAGCAAGATAGGCACTGGCTAGACCCTTAAAGGTGCTTCCGATGATACGATCCCTGAACGCCGGCTCTTCGGCAGAAACGGAAGAACTCAGAGAGAGAATCAAAACCAAACAACACAAAAACCTTTTCACGGAATCCCTTTCTTATCATGTAATACTGCAATCAATTAACCGTCGTTAGGCCGTTATTATCAACCTCGCCCTGAAATAATGCACGGCTTTTCCGTTATAACATGGCGCTTGGAGAAACCGTCCTCTTCGCGAATCTTTTTTAAAGTTTCGCCAGTGTTTTATGAAACCCTTAAGAGGTGTTCCTTCAAGACGTATTTTATTATTCCACAGTTTCCAATCCAGAGCCATAATATCCTCATGAACAGAACCTCTGACACCCTCTACTGGAAAAATCTTCCCGACGGACGGATCGAGTGCACACTCTGCCCCCGTCGCTGTAAACTCCTCGATCAACAACGCGGATTCTGTTTTGTTCGAGCGCGAGAAGGAAACATGATGGTGCTTACCACTTACGGCCGCTCGAGCGGATTTTGCGTTGACCCGATCGAAAAAAAACCTCTTTTCCATTTTCTGCCTGGATCCTCCGTCCTCTCCTTCGGTACGGCAGGATGTAATCTGGGATGTCTTTTTTGCCAAAACTGGAACATCTCGAAGTCAAAGGAAGTCGACACGGCCGCCGAACAGGCATCACCGGAGGAGATCGCAAAAGCGGCAAAATCAGCCCATTGCAAAAGCGTCGCTTTCACTTATAACGACCCTGTCATCTTTCATGAATACGCGGTTGACACGGCTCAAGCGTGCCGGGAACACGGCATCAAAACAGTCGCGGTAACCGCCGGGTATGTTTCTCCCGAACCGCGTAAGGAATTTTACAAATGGATCGATGCCGCCAATGTGGACTTGAAAGGATTTACCGAGAATTTTTACAAAAAATATTGCCAAGCATCCTTGAGCCCGGTACTTGAGACGCTCGAATACATCAAAAAAGAAACAAAAACCTGGCTCGAGATCACAACGCTCCTGATCCCGGGCCTCAATGATTCCGAAAAAGAACTGCATGACATGTCAGCGTGGATTGTCAAAACACTGGGACCCGATGTGCCGATCCATTTCACTGCATTCCATCCAGATTACAAGATGACCGGGATCCCTCCCACACCGCCAGGAACATTACAAAAAGCGCAAACGATATCCCGAGATCACGGCATCCGTTACTGCTACACCGGAAACGTCACAAACCCTGACGGGGAATCTACTTTTTGTCATCATTGCGGAAAAAAAATAATCGGCCGAAATTGGTTTGAGTTAACCAACTGGGATTTAAAAGACGGGAATTGCCGATTTTGCGGAACCCGTTGTCCGGGCCACTTTGAAGACAGCCCGGGGCACCGCGAAATCCAAGGAAGGCTCGTCACTTTTTAAACGGAAATAAAAAACTTGTCGATTCTGTTTTGCTAAATCCGTTTTATCGGTTGTGGGAAAATGATTCAGCGGCCTCTCCGCCCGCGCAAACATGTCAACCCATTATTCCGCCGCTTACAAATAAGTTGGTCACTATAGGAATCGGCCAGTAAATCCTTGGGAGTAATCCCTAACCATTCCCGGTAATAATCACACTGCCGTCGTAGCTCCGTGATACAACATCCCGGGGTTCTTCCCTGGGCCTCGATCTCCACAAATCTTCCGAGGCCCTTCACTTGGTCGATATGAAACTTTACATTTTTTATAAAATAAATTTCTCTCGTCTTGTCGACAACAGCCAAAACCCCTAAGGCCACGCTCAGGATTTTTTTCATCAGACCCGGTTCGGGGCATTGATACAAAAACGCATCGCATCGCTTGGAGTTCTTTTGATTGATCCGCTGGTAAAAAATGAGGGCATTTTCGATTTGTCCTTCCCGCAGTTTCAATCGCCCTCGAGGGACTCTGAAATAAGTATCGACCTGGTGGTCGGTCCCGCGAAAATCAGCTCTCCGGGACTTAAGAATTTCCCGAATCCGGGAAACATCAGAACAGCGAGCCTTAATTTCAACAATTCGACACGTCATATTTTTCGATTAAGCCTTTCCGGCAGGAATGGAAACAATAAAAGTCGCCCCTTTCCCGGGTTCGCTTTCCGCGAGAATTTTCCCTTCGTGCGCTTCCACAATTTTTTGAGAGATCGCAAGACCCAGCCCGGTACTGCCTTCCTTCCCCGTTGGTTTGGATCCAGCCTTCGAAAAATACTGAAAAAGTTTCGTCAACGCTTCCTTCGGGATACCCTGTCCCTGATCCGTAACGGAAATCTCAAACTGGTCCCCCGCCATCCGCGCCTTAAGGGTGATGGTGGTATGGGAACCAGAATACTTGAGGGCGTTCGTAATCAGATTATTGAGCACCTGATCCATTCGATCCGGATCCATCCGTATCTCCGGCAGATCCCCCAAAGGTTCCAACCGGATATTGATCGCCTTGCGTTTTGCCAGCAACCGGTTCATCTCAATATTCCGGGCAAGAAATTCCTGGGGAACTACCTTTTGGAGATGGATCGTCAACTTTCCCGATTCAATCACGCTGACATCCAGAAATTCCTCGATCAAATGCAGCATTTTGTCACAAGTCTGCGAAATGACGTTCACGGGTTCTCTGTGAGTCGGAGCCAAGTCGCCGGAAATTCCCTCCAGAAGGAGATCGGCGTACCCTTTGATAATGGTAATGGGATTGCGAAGGTCATGAGCCGCCATACCCAGAAACTTGTTTTTAAAGTCGTTCAGCTCACGAAGCCGGGCCATCACCAGGCTTTTTTCAGCAATCATGGAAAGATTGCCGGCAATTTGTAAAAAAATTTCGACGTGAGCATCTTTGTAACAGTCCTTCTGAAAACTTGAAAAGAAGATGAACCCTATCGGCTTGGCCATGGCGATCAGCGGACAAGTGAGGCTTGAGCGCATCCCTTCTTCCACAATAAGTTTCGTCGACTCAGATTGCGGATGCCTAGCAAGATAAGACGGAAGATCGTTTAAAATTCTGGGGGTCTTTGTCTCTAGAATCGACTGGAGACTGCTTCCGGCCATGGGAGCTGAATAGTTTTTCCCGAGCAGGATGTTGGGAGAGTTGGAACGTGCCCAAAAAGCCCTGAGGACCGAATCATCTTTTTCCAGAATCGAAAAACCAATTCGGTCATAAGGAATGACGGCATGCAACACATGGAAAGCATGATCCAGAACCTCTTCCAGACTGATTCCGGAATTAATCTTTTCCGTCACACATAAAAGAGCTTTCAGTCGATGCTCTTCAGACACGGACATCCCGGTATCTCCAGTCATTGTTCTTCGCTAAAATCCCGTCCAATCTGCAGAAAACGGGAAAACCCGAGAAACTCACGCAATTTTTTCAGTTGCCGGAGCCAAAGGGGTTTTTAAGTTTGCCAGCAATGCTTTTCACAGTTCCGGCAGCATCCTTGACCGTATCTTTGGCGTCTCCCGCGAGGGATCCCGCCACCGACGTCGTAGTCTTGATGGTGTCTAAACCCTTCGCCGCAGTTTGGGAAGCAAGATCGGTCGCGGAGCCGACGATTCCTCCCACGCTCGACTGAAGGCTCCCTAGGTCAAAGTTCGTCAACATAGCAAGAGGAGTCCTTGTCATCACACGTAGGACGATCATCCGGATCAGGGCTCCCTGCTCGGTAATGTTTTCATAGCTTTCGTCGAGATTGATATTAAATTCGCGGACAGATTCTTGTGCTCCGCTCCGATCGATAAAAACCACTTTCCCGATCTTGAGATGGACATGATCCAGCTGGACCGGCATCGCTTTCGTTTCTTTCTTGGGCGCTTCCGGTTTGCCGGATGATGTCTTATCTTGTTCGATCCCTTTAATCGAATTAATGTTCAACTTTCCGTCCCTGTTCCTCACCACCGTAAATTGGCGAAGATCAAGTTCGACTCTTTCCAAATGAAGTTTGCCGCTTATGATATCGGACAAATGATAGTCCACGAGTACCTTCGGCATATCCACCATCGCTTCGTTCCCAAACCCTTCAGGATTGCCGATGTTCAACCCCTCGATATCAAGATAAGTTTGCTGAAGACCAATATCGAACATCTTGATATTGACCGGAAGTCCAACCGCGGCCTTCGCGCCCAATTCGACAGCCGCCTTCACAATCACATTACGGGCCAAAATCATAACGACAAAAACAACGACGACAAAAATCAAAATCTTTCCGAGAAGTTTCATGAGTTTCTCCTTTTTTTGCTGTTGATGTTGTAAATCCATTCGGGGATAAAACCGATTCTTATTTTTTAAGAAAATCCTTTTCCTGAAATTCAATTTCCCGTGCAATTTCCGTATGTCCCCGCGCCTCAGCCCACTTCCGAAGTGAGGTGAGAATCGTCGGATACTTCTTCTCGTCGTAGCCGTACATCAGCATCTCCTGATAAATATCGCGGAAAGAAGTTTGGGGGTTTTGGGAAATTTTGTAGGCCGCAATCATCAGCCCCGTCCGATCCTTCCCGGCCCGGCAGTGCACAAGCGCTGGTTGTTTCGCAGGGTCCGAAATAACGGAAAGAACCGCGTCGATTGTCTTGATGGGAACCTCTTTGCGCGCACTCATCGGAAAGTGATAATGCTGAATCCCTAAACTTTCCGTTGTATCTCTTTCCCATCGTTCAATCGCACGGCCTGAACGAAGGTTCACAACAGTTTTCAACCCGTAGGTCTTCATCCTCAAAAGTGATTCTTTGCTTGGCTGTGCCGAACGCCAAACGCCCGGCGAAACCACATGAAAGTTGTGCTGTTTCGCGCTGACCGAATGCGGGGGCGCAACATAAACGAGCACCCCGTCGTTCGACCTCATTTTATGAGAAAAAGAACAAAAAATATTTTTTCCAATTACCTGGTGAGCGATAAACCACCCAGCGGCCACCAACAGAATGATTCCAAGGAGGACCGAAATTTTAAGAGTTCGTTTTTTATCGCGTTTAATTTTCATATTTTCCCCTTAGACGTTAAATTGTTCCTGCCCGCGCGCCTAAAAATCGATTCTTCGACAGCGACTTCTTTGCAGGAGCGAATCCGGTTCAGATGATTCTTAATCCGTTCGAGCGGAACGTCAAGCTTTTCGAGAAGAATCCGGTTCAGCTCATGGCCCGCCTCCCACTCTTCCATGACCACAAGATCTGCACCCAATTCGTACAACTGCGGCATATGTAACTCATAGCGCGTCCGGACGGCTAAAAAAACTTCCGGATTCAAATCCTGGACAACGCTGATAATTTGTTTGATCCCGAGAATGTCCGGAAAACTTACGACCACAGCCTTCGCTTTTAAAATACCCGCCCTTTTCATGACCTCCTGGTTAGCTGCATCTCCATAGATGATTTTTTTATGATTTTTCCGTGCCTCAATCACCCGAACCGGGTTCATCTCAATAATCACAAAAGGGATTTTTTCCTCCTGAAAAGCCTGCGCGAGATCTCTTCCCGTGGGCCCGAAACCGCACAAAATGACATGCCTTTGCAAAGTAAAACCAGCATTGCTCGATCGCACCCATTTTCGGTGGGGCAAGCCAAACCAAAGGTATCGGCTGGAAATCTTGAGAACGGCCGGGATCATCGAGAAAAGGAACGGCGTAATGAGTAAGGTAAGAAAAGCCGCGGAAAGAAGAAGCTGATAGAGATCTCCGCTGATATGCCCCGAACCATATCCCGTCTGGATGAGCAAAAAAGAAAACTCTCCGATCTGGGAGAGGATAATCCCTGTCACCACTGCGACTCGCGGCGGGTACCCAAAGGCGAGAACAATCAGGGTCATGATGACAAAATTAACAAAAAGGACGAGCCCCACTACGCTTAAGACAAGGAGGGTGTGTTCGAAAAAAAAATGAACATCAAACAACAACCCGATAGAAACAAAGAAAATGCTCACAAAAAAATAACGAAACGGAATGATATCCCCCATAAGCTGATGAGAAAATTCCGTATTGGCAAACATAAAACCCGCAAGGAGCGCCCCGATCGCGACCGACAATCCAAGGACACCGCTAACCCAGGCCATACCAAGGCACACCTCGATGGAAAAAAGGAAGAAAATCTCACGGTTTCGGATCACCATCACGCGCTCAAGCAACTTGGGCAAAAGATAACGGGCAAACAAATAAGCTCCGGACAATAACCCGACCGTTTTCAAAAATGCAATGCCAAGAGGCGCCAGCACCGTGTCCGCCTTTCCTCCAAAGACGGTCAAAAAAATCATGAGGGGAACAACCGCCAAGTCCTGGAAGATAAGGATGGCAATGGCCACCCGGCCGTGCGGAGTATCCAGTTCACCGCGATCAATCAGGTACTTCAATACAATGGCCGTTGAACTCAGGGCAATCACCGACCCCAAAAAAAATCCCTCGTAAAACGTCCAGCCCTTCCACCAGACAAAGAGAAGCGCGACAAAAAGGGACGCAACAATCTGAAGCGTGCCCCCGATCATGGCAATGCCCTTCATGCCCTGCAAGCGGTCAAATGAAAATTCCAGACCGATCGTGAGCATCAGAAGCACCACTCCGAGCTCAGACAGAGAACGGATATGCTCATAATTCGTCAGAACCTTGAACCCGTGCGCCCCGATAATAACCCCAGTCAGGAGAAAACCGAGAATGGCGGGAAGTTTCAGCCGTTCAAAAAGAATCGCCACGGCAGTCGCAATAAGAAGGACTTCAAGAATCTCGGTAAAAAAAAGCGGAGGATGCATTTTGTTCCTATCAAAAAATTTAGGTTGAAAGAAGTATAGCGAGGTTCTTGAGCCGAGTAAATATCGTTCCGTAAGCTTAAAAAACCCTGTCACTCCTTTCCGGCCTCAAAAATCCGGAACCCTTTCGTTCATTCTCTTCCGCGTCGATGGGCTTATGATAACCAGAGTTTTTCGGATTCCCGGCCTTGGTATTTGTGAGGGATATTTTTAACTACCTCCCGGTGAATTCCGGATTAGAGAATTACCCAGATCCGGACACTCCTCAAAAACTAATTCTCACCAAATTTCTCTTACGAAATGGTTGTAAATCCAACTTTCTCAAAAACTATAAAATGATTAAAAAAATGATAATAAATGAATTAATGTTATATCTTGTTTCTTTTTGAATGTTGTATATAATCCAGAATCCCATTACAATTGAAGTAGGGTTGGCATAAGCCAATAACGTTTTAACAAAGAAAGATAGAGGAGAAAAATAAATGGGATCTCTTCCGGACAAACACAATTCTCGCGGATTCACGCTCATCGAAGTCATGGTGGCTTTATTCGTGGCCGCAATCGCCATCGCGGGATATGTCGGATCTAACATTGCGACCCAACGACAGTCCGCAGAGTTGCATGAGCGAGCCATTGCAGTACAAGAGGCTCAGCGAGTCATTGAACAAATTCGTGATAAAGCCAGAACAAACAATTTTCCGGGAGATGTCTTGAGTGCTTTCCCGGATGGCGGAACCGTTGTCGGAATGAATGCCTTGCCGAATGAACAAGTCCGGGTCGATTATGTCAATTCGACGGCGACTCCTCTGGACACCACCGTCACCGTGACATGGCAATCTCACACTTCCCGGCAGCAAACAGCAACACTAAGAGCTTATATTGCAAAGAGGAAAACGCCATGAGAAAACTCGTATCACAAAGAGGATTTAATCTTATTGAAGCAATGCTCGCCGTGGCACTGTCAAGCATTGTGATTCTCGGGGTTTTTTTGATCTTCCGGGTCGGAAGTGAACAATCCCAAATAAACCAGTCCCTCATGAATCTTAAAGACTCCTCTCGTGAAGCTATTTACAAAATGGTCCAGGAGATTCGTCAATCCGCTCCCGATCACATAACTATCGAAAACAATGGTCATTCAATCCATTTAAAAATTCCTCATCCGGATCACTTGATCGGTCCCGATTTTGACGTCGACTGGGATTCCGCGCATACCATCGCCTATGCTCTCGGGGGCACTAATTCCCGGCAAATCGTACGAACCGATACCACCACCGGACTGACCTCCATCATCGCTAACGATATCACGGCCCTGCAGTTCTCTGCAGATTCCTCGCCATCCAGGATTGTGACGATAGCTTTAAATGCCCAGCAAACACTGCCCAGCGGACGAGCGGTCCCGTCCACTCCTCTTCAAATAACAGCTCAGGCGGATGTGAGAAACCCATGAGAACTCACCCCCTATCCCCAATCGGAAATCAGAGGGGGTTCGTATTGACTGCGGTTTATCTCATCCTTGCGCTCGCAACTGTTTTTTCGGTCGCTTATTTCTCTCGCTGTGTTGTATTTGTCCAGGCCAATGAGCGTAATATTCACAAAACCGTGGCCTTCAATATGGCTGAATCGGGCATTGATTGGGCTATCAGCCAGTTAACTTCAGACATGGAATACGCCGGAACCTCTGCCTATGTCCCCCTAGACACCAATTTCATGAAGGGCGGATTCACGGTCTCGGTCACCAAGGATGTCACCCATCCGAAAATCCGGATCATCCAGGCGAACGGGTTCGCCCCTTCCAATGACCCTACCCAGCGAGGATATCAAACATCAAGCCTTCTTGCTTACGTTCAATCCGGATCCAGTAGCACTTTTCTTACCGGCATTTTCGCAACAGATTCCATTCACATGTCAGGGAACGCTCGAACGGACTCTTACGATTCGCGAAACGGAGCTTATGGCGGAAGCAATGTCGCCTATAATGGCGGCATTGAAACCAACGCAACGGATCAAAAAAAAGTCACCCTAAGTGGAAACGTTATGATCCAAGGAGATGCGATTGTCGGCCCGACAGAAACGCCTTCTTCGGTCGTATCAAAAAGTGGCAATGCCATTATTACGGGAAGTATTTCATCCAATTCAGCTCCCGTCATTTTCTCGGATGCTGTGGCTCCGGTTAGTGCGAGCGGTGAACTCAACCTCAGCGGAAACACAAAGTACTATCTCATGCCCGGAACTTATCACTATACATCCATGAGCATAACCGGAAATGCCCAACTGATTCCGACCGGCGCTGTGTCCATTTATGTCGATAAAACTATTCAAATCGCCGGGAACGGTATCGCAACTTCTGACAACCGTCCACCGAACTTTCTTCTTTATGCTACTGACAGTTCGAGTGTAAGTTTTTCCGGAAATGCATCTTTCTACGGAGCTGTTTATGCGCCGAACTCAACTGTCTCCATATCCGGAAACGGCAAATGCTATGGAGCCATTATTGCCAAAGATTATCAAAATACGGGGAATGGTCTGATCCATTTTGACGAAGCACTGAAAGAGATCCAGGGAACCAGTGCTGGCGAAATAACCATCCTAGCCTGGCAAGAAAAAAATACTCTGATGTGGGGAACAGGGACAGCAACTCCCGAACCCTAACGACATGTTTTTTGGAAAGCAACACAGCGAATATACGACAAATTTGAAATGCTTTAAGACAACAATGGGGGAAAGATGAAAACATATTTCTTTTCCGTACTAAGAAAACAAAATGGTTTTGCCCTTACGATCGTCTACTTTGTGATTACTCTACTCGCAATCTTCGCAATCGCTTATTTCGCCCGCAGTGTTGTATTCGTCAAAACCAATGAACGCAATATTAACAGAATGGTGGCATTTAATATGGCTGAATCGGGCATTGATTGGGCCATCAGCCGTTTGAATTCAGACACCGAATACACCGGGACTTCCGCCTACGTTCCCCTGGACACCAATTTCATGAAAGGCGGATTCACCGTCTCGGTCGCTAAGGATACATCCTATCCGAAAATCCGGATCATCCAGGCTAACGGCTTCGCCCCTTCCAATGACAACACCAGCCGGGCTTATCAGAACGTCAAAATCACGGCTTACGCACAGTATGGGGATTCAAATCTTTTTGATTTTGCTATTTTTTCCAAAAACAGCATTAACTTGACCGCAAGCGGCACGGTAGCAAGTGTAGATAGTTACGATTCTCGTGACGGGGCTTACGACAGCAGTAGTTCAGGCGGCGAGGGTGATATTGCCGCCAACAGTATTGCGGCTAACACGATCACTTTGGGGGGAAATACCTTGGTCAACGGAGATGTCCTTATCGGCCCCAATGGCGATATTTCAACCGGGATCTCTGTCGGACCTAATGCTACCTACACGGGCTCTTCAGACACCCTGAGTTCCGAACAGCAGTATCCCGACCCAACCGTTCCTGTCGATATATCCTCCTCCGGAGACCTAAGTGTCTCTGGAAACACAAATTTGGTTCTTACGCCCGGCACTTATTATTACACATCGTTAAGTATCAGTGGAAACGGCCAACTGACACTTACAGGACCTACAGAAATCTATGTCTCAGGAGAAATCAGTATTACCGGTAACGGAATTGCAACACAGGACAACCTTCCCACCAATCTTATCATTTATGTCACTACGTCAGATACCGTTAAAATAGGCGGGAACGGGGCTTTTTACGGAGGTATTTACGCCCCTAACTCGACGGTAAGCAATGTCGGAAACGGAGGGGTTTTTGGCTCCGTAGTCTCAGAAAACTATGTCCAGACCGGGAACAGCTCCATCCATTATGATCTCGCCATGCAAGACATTGAAAACCATCAACGATACGGTGATCTTGAAGTCCTTGCCTGGCAAGAAAAAAACACTCTGCTGTGGGGAACAGGGACAGCAGTAGCTTCAGAAATCTGACGGGACTTAGCGGAGAGTTTGTAGAAGCGGTTTCATAAGTCCCTTTTACATTTTCCAACCCCTTGAGAAACAACGGGTTGGCAATACTTGTGAAACCACCT
>CAYULU010000035.1:0-16610 GCA_964445745.1 uncultured bacterium
ATGTTTAAATAAATGGCGGAGAGACAGGGATTCGAACCCTGGAGACCCCTTTCGAGGCCTACGCACTTTCCAGGCGCGCCCGTTCAACCGCTCCGGCATCTCTCCACTGGACTCAATAAAAACTTTTCGGCTCACCCGCTTTTTCCCTTCGGGAACCTGTTGCCCAGGCAAACGCACTAAACTAGGCTATGCGCCCTCTTCGAATCACCGTTACATCCAACAAAAACGCGTGCAGTTTATTGATTTACGGTAAAACGGTCAAGCTGTGAGATTTTAGAAATTACAATCCGAGATAGGGTTTCAGCGCTTTGGGAAAATCGACGGTTCCGTCTTCGGTCTGAAAGTTTTCAAGAATACAAAGAACGGTTCGCGCCAGCGCGACACCTGAGCCGTTTAACGTATGGACGTATTCCGTCTTTTTTGTTTTTGAATCCCGGTAACGAATATTCATTCTCCTGGCCTGAAAATCCCCGAAGACGCTGCAGCTGGAAACCTCATACCATTTTTGAGTCCCCGGAGCCCACACCTCGAGATCGTAACACTTCGCTGCCGCAAAACTCATATCTCCGCTCCCCAGAAGCAACACCCGGTAAGGCAATTCAAGCGCCTGAAGAATGTCCTCCGCGTCTTTCACCAATCGCTCAAGTTCTTCACCCGAATTTTCCGGTTTCACCAATTTGACGAGCTCGACCTTGTCAAATTGATGGACCCTCGATAATCCGCGTGTATCCTTACCATAAGAACCCGCCTCCTTGCGAAAGCAAGGAGAATACCCGGCATATTTTATAGGGAGCTCTTTTTCGTCAAGAATGTCGTCTCGATGAAAATTTGTAATAGGGACTTCCGCTGTGGGAACCAAAAAATGTGCGCCCTTCTCTTCCCCCTCGTCAGCAACCAGGGCATACATGTCGCTTTCCATCTTTGGAATTTGTCCCGTCCCTTTCATGGATGCGCGATTCACGATCGCTGGTGGCCAAACCTCGGTATAGCCATGTTTGGCGGAGTGCATATCAAGCATGAAACTGATAAGAGCTCGTTCTAATTTGGCTCCCCATCCCTTGTAAACAGGAAACCCGGCCCCCGAGATTTTACTTCCTGTTTCCATACTAACCCACCCCAGGGTGTTAGCTATTTCTAAATGCTCTTTGGGCTTGAAGTTGAAACCCTTGGGCTCACCCCAGGACCGGACAACCATGTTCCCTTCAGCTCCCCTGGCAACAGGGACATCATCACTCGGTATATTTGGGATAGCGAGAGACAAATCATCCATTTTTTTAATAATTTCACCCACAGCCTCATCTAAAATGCTAATTTTTTGGGAGACCGTCTTCATTCCATCAATAATGCTTTGTGGCGATTTACCTTCTTTTTTAAGTTTAGCAATTTGATTATTGGTCTCATTCCGCTGAGCCTTAAGATCTTCCACCTCTTTGAGGAGGTTTCGCCGTCGAGAGTCCAGCGCTAACAGGGCGTCAAGGTCAAAGTCCACCCCTTTGGCAGAAAGACCCTTTTTGACAATCTCGGGATTTTCACGGATAAACTTGAGGTCTAGCATATTGGCTCGTCCATATTTCGAAGATTAAACAGCGCCTTTCCTAAAAAGGCTTTCCGGGAGGGCTGTCTTTTGTTTTCCTACTTTTTTCCGTTTTTCTCGTCCAGAAGGGTCAGCTGTTGTGCGTCTTTCCCCGCTTCTTCCTCTTTGGCAACCACACGCGTTGCGGAAGCGATCTTATCTTTGTCATGCAGCCGCATCACCTTGACTCCGACCGCATTGCGTCCGGATGTCCGGATTTGGTTGACGGGACAACGAACCACCATGCCGCTATTGGTGACCAGAATGATTTCATCCTCGTCCGCCACGGTGAGGACATTGACAACTTTTCCGTTCTTTTCTGAAACTTTGACGTTAATAATACCTTTGCCACCGCGCGACTGTATACGATACTGGACAAAAGGCGTGTTTTTACCAAAGCCATTTTGGGTAATGGTCAGCGCTTTCATTTTGGGATTCACAACTTCGACCGCTACGATCTCGTCGGTTTTTGCGAGGTTCATCCCGCGAACGCCGGTCGCAGTTCGCCCCATATCACGAACATCCGATTCTTTGAATCGGATGGCTTTCCCTTCCCGGGTCGCCATAAAAATTTCATCTTTGCCCGATGTAATTTTGCACGCCACAAGCTCATCTTTATCGCGAAGCGTGATGGCGTTGACGCCCGTGGAGCGCGGCCTTGAATATTCGATCATGTTCGTCTTTTTGATCACTCCCTTGGCAGTCACCATGATCACATACTGCTTATCGTCAAACTCCTTGACCTGGAGAAAACTTGAAACGGTCTCGTTTTGACTCAGAGAAAGAAAATTAACGATGGCCTTCCCCTTAGCCTGCCTGGAACCCTGGGGGATATCGTAGGTTTTACGCCAATACACTCGCCCCAGGTTTGTGAAAAACAGAATGTAGTCGTGGGTCGAGGCCATGAACATGTGTTCGATAAAATCCTCGTCATCGCGCACACCCGCTCCCGTAACACCCGCACCGCCGCGGTGTTGCCGGCGGTACATCGACACAGGGATCCGCTTGATATAGCCCGCGTGCGAAATGCTGACAAGCACATCTTCCTGCGCGATCAAGTCCTCAATATCGATATCATCTTCCGCGGCAACGATCAAAGTCCTTCGCTCATCCCCGTATTTTTTAAGGATTTCCTGGGACTCTTCCTTGATCAGATCGAGCACTTTCCGACGACTTTTCAATACTGATTGGTAATATTCGATTTTTTTGATGAGCTCAAGATATTCTTCGTCAATTTTTAATCTCTCAAGCTGGGTCAGCCGCTGAAGTTGAAGTTCAAGAATAGCCTTGGCTTGAATTTCCGATAGCTTCAGCGTTTTCATTAAAGTTTCTTTGGCAAGCTCTGGACTCTTTGACGTCCGGATAATCTTGATAACCTTATCAATGTTTGCGATCGCCTTTTTATACCCTTCAAGAATATGGGCGCGCTTTTCCGCTTTATCGAGATCAAAGCGGGTCCGGCGAATAATGACTTCGGCCCGATATTCGATAAACCTTTCGAGCATCTGCTTGAGCGTAAGAATGCGGGGTTGCCCGTCCACCAGCGCGAGCATGATCACGCCAAAAGAGCTTTGCATCTGAGTATGTTTATAAAGGTTGTTCAGGACAACCTGCGGTACCGCTTCCCTTTTTAGTTCGATCACCACACGCATACCATCGCGATCGGATTCATCGCGAATATCAGAAATCCCATCGATCCTTTTATCCTCCACTAGCCGGACAATCGATTCAATCAGGTTGGTTTTGTTAACCTGGTAGGGGATTTCCGTAATAACAATGGCGTCTTTTTTACTCCGCCCTGTTTCGATCGCCGCCTTTGCGCGCATGACAACCGCGCCTCGCCCGGTTTCGTAAGCTCTTTTGATGCCGTCTCGCCCCACGATGAGTCCGCCCGTCGGGAAATCCGGACCCGTTACTATTTTGAAAAGCTCTTTGTTTGTGATGTCGGGATTATCAATCGTCGCAATGCACGCGTTGACAACCTCGGTCATGTTATGCGGCGGAATGTTGGTCGCCATTCCCACCGCAATCCCTGAGGAGCCGTTGACCAGCAGATTGGGAATTCGCGACGGAAGCAGTGAGGGTTCAGAAAGGGATTCGTCAAAATTGGGCACAAAATCAACGGTCTCTTTGTCGATGTCCGCAAGCAACTCCCCGGCAGTGCTGGCAAGCCTCGCTTCGGTGTACCTCATGGCGGCCGCGCTGTCTCCGTCAATGGATCCGAAGTTTCCCTGCCCCTGGACCAGCGGATACCTGAGAGAAAAATCCTGCGCCATGCGCACCAGAGAATCATAAACCGCCGCATCCCCGTGTGGATGGTATTTACCGAGCACTTCTCCGACAATACGGGCAGATTTCTTATAGGGTTTGGTGTGCGCAAGACCCAGCTCATTCATCGCAAAAAGGATCCGTCGATGCACCGGTTTCAGGCCGTCCCGGACATCCGGAAGCGCACGCCCCACAATAACCGACATCGAGTAGTCAATGTAAGAATCCTTCAT
The DNA here is from genome assembly GCA_964445745.1 of uncultured bacterium. Taxonomy (GTDB): domain Bacteria; phylum Omnitrophota; class Omnitrophia; order Omnitrophales; family Aquincolibacteriaceae; genus UBA1443. The sequence continues at coordinate 4,075 of CAYULU010000035.1, forward strand.
CTCTTCTTCAATCGGTCTGGGAAGGACTTTTTCGTTCATTGCATACAGGTTTTTTTCTTCCGCCATAACTTTTCTCTCCATCGCCGAGCGGGTGAAAACCCGCGACGGTCTTGTGTCATCTTCTCTTTAAGCTCCGCCCCTCTCTCCGGGCGGGCTTTTTAAATATCAAGATTTCTAACTGCTTTTGCGTGCCGCTCAATAAAAGCCCTGCGCGGCTCAACCGCATCTCCCATAAGGATTGAGAAAATTTCGTCCGCTTCAACCACGTCTTCCAGAGTCACCTTGAGGACGGTCCGTGTCTCCGGGTTCATGGTTGTGTTCCACAACTGTTCCGGATTCATTTCTCCAAGACCTTTGTAACGTTGCAATGTCATTCCCTCTTTTCCCCACGCCTTGATTTTAGAAAGGACTCCTCGAAGGTCTTTGGTTTCCTCTTTACCTTTTTTTTCAAAAGAAACTTCGAACCGGGCTTCTTCGCAGGCCTCAAAATCCTCAAAATCGATGTTGAATTTTTGAAGTCTTTTTTTTGCCTTCGCAAACTCAACCGCTTCAAATATTTCGATAAGGCCGTAAACGCTTTGGAAGGAAACGTCGCCTTCGTTTTCCTCCGCTTCGTTTTCCTCTTTCACTTTCTTCGCCTTTTTCCCGTCCTTTTTCTTTTCTTTCCCCTCTTCTTTTTCGTCGTCCTTTTTTTCTTTCTCAAGTTTTTTCCGGTATTCCTTTTCTATTTCTTCAACATAGGCCGCCGCTTCTTTTTCCGAGTAAAGGAAGACGTCTTCATTTTTTTCAAAAAGCCGAACCACGTGGGTGGGAAACCCTTTCTTTTTGTCCTGGTTTTCCATGAACTTATGCAGCAAAATTCCTTTTCGGGCAAGAGATCGTTCGAGGTCTTCCATCGCCTGGACCAGATCCATCAGTTCGCGAAGATCTTTTCCACTGAAACTTCCCTTGCTCCCGTTTTTTTTGAGCAGGGTTCCCTGAAGACCAAAATCCAGGAGAAGTCCGTTCATTTGATCCTCGGTTTGGATATACTGCTCGTCCTTGCCTCTTTTGATTTTGTAAAGGGGCGGTTGCGCGATATAAATATGTCCGTTTTCAATAAGCTTCCGCATTTTTCGGTAAAAAAATGTGAGAAGGAGAGTCCGGATGTGACTTCCGTCAACGTCGGCGTCGCACATCAGGATAATTTTGTGATACCTTAACTTTTCGATATTAAATTCATCTTCAATGCCGGTCCCGATCGCGGTAATGATGGTGCGGATTTCTTCGTTGGAAAGCACTTTATCAATCCGCGCTTTTTCAACATTGATAATTTTTCCGCGGAGAGGAAGGATAGCCTGAAACCGCCTGTCGCGGCCCTGTTTTGCCGAACCGCCCGCCGAATCTCCCTCCACAAGATACATTTCGCTGTTCGCCGGGTCTTCATCCGAGCAGTCGGCCAGTTTCCCCGGTAAGGACGCTGATTCGAGAGCTCCTTTTCGGCGCGTCAACTCCCTTGCTTTTCGGGCCGCTTCGCGAGCTCTGAGAGCCAGCGCGGCCTTTTCAACAATCTTGTTTGCGACAGGGGGGTTTTCTTCGAAAAAAGTACTCAGGCTCTCGTAAAGAACAGAGTAAACAATCCCCTCCACTTCACCGTTGCCAAGTTTTGTTTTGGTTTGACCTTCAAATTGAGGACGCGGGACCTTGACGCTGATAACAGCCGCAAGCCCTTCCGTCAGATCCGTTCCGCTTAACCCACCCTCGAGATCCTTGAGAAGGTTTTTGCTTTTCGCATACTGATTCGTGGCGCGGGTCAAAGAAGTTTTAAATCCGCTTAAATGCGTTCCGCCCTCAATGGTGTTGATGTTATTAGCAAACGAAAAAACATCTTCCCCGTAGCTGTCGTTGTATTGAAACGCCGCCTCGACTTCGACGCCATCCTTGGTTTTATCAACATAAAAAATTTTCCGGTGAAGGGGAGTTTTAGATCGGTTAATGTACTGGATAAATTCCGAGATACCTCCCTTGTACACAAAGACGTGCTCTTTAATATCTTTTTTGGTTCGCTCATCACGGATTGTAATCCGGACCCCTTTATTTAAATAAGCGAGTTCCCGCAGGCGGTTTGAAAGCACGTCGAAACTAAATTCCGTTTTTTCAAAAATTTCCTTATCAGGAAGAAAAGTGACGGTGGTGCCGCGTTCCTTGGTTTTTCCTTTTTCAATAACTTTGGATGCGGCGCGCCCTTTCTCATATCGCTGTTGCCAAATTTTTCCATCCCGGCGCACTTGCACTTCACACCAGGCTGACAGTGCGTTGGTACAGGAAACTCCTACACCATGAAGCCCTCCGGAAACGCGGTAAGATTTATTATCAAACTTTCCGCCCGCATGGAGCGTTGTCATCACCACTTCAAGTGCCGATTTTTTCTGCGTTTTATGCATATCAACTGGAATACCGCGACCATCGTCGGAGACCGCGCAACTTCCATCCGCATTAATCACCACATCAACCCGGGACGCGAATCCTGCTAACGCTTCATCAATTGAGTTATCCACCACCTCATAAACAAGATGATGGAGACCGCGCAACGTTGTGTCGCCAATATACATCGCCGGCCGCTTCCGAACAGCGTCTACCCCTTCAAGCACCTGAATTTTTGTGGCGTCGTACTTCCCACCTGAAGGATCTTGTTTAAATTGGTCGTCTTTTGTCATAATTTTATTTCCCCACTAATACCTTTAGCTCTTTAACTACATCTTCCCCCAAGACCGCCTGGGTTCGCTTTAACAGAGAGAGTCGGTATTTTTGACTAATCTCATATGCGATGGTCGCTTCACTTGTATGAACGTAAAGAGTCCCTTTTTGAGTTAATTGCGGTCTTGTGTGCGGAGCAAGCTTTCCTCCGGCAATAGCCGGCCATTTTTCAATTAACAAGGAGCGTGTTTTTTTTTCAGGACTCTCTAACCCGCGGATGACTGACGGGATAATACTTTGAATACGCTCTATTTCACACTGCTTTATCGACATTTTTCTCTTTTAATTAAGCTGCATCGGCATAATAACATAAAGATATCCATTTCGTCCCTTTACTAATCCGGGTTTATCCGGCTCCGTTAAAGCGAGGGTGATGTTTTCATCTGTTAAATTTTTTAAAACATCAATAAAATAATTCGGATTAAATCCAATCGTTACTTCCTGTCCGTTTACCTCAGCAGAAACCTCTTCTTTTGCTTCCCCCATATTAGGAGATTTTGCCGATATTAAAACTTTTCCTTTTATAAAATCAAATTTCACTGCAGGCGCCTCAACTGAGGTTAAAAGTGCTACTCTCCGCACCGCCTGTAAAAATTCTTCACAGTGAACGACCGCGGTTGTTTTTTCTTCTTTAGGAATGACTTGTTCATAATTGGGAAAATTTCCCTCGATTAAACTGGAGGTGAGATAAGTATCTTGAAATGTAAAAATTACTTTATTTTGGGAGTGTGATATTTTAACTTTCCCCTCCCACTCAAGTAATTTCAGTAATTCATGAATGGTTTTTGAAGGAATAATCATATCTATTTTTTTATTTATTTTCTCTTTAAGTTCTTTCTTATAAAAAGCAAGTCGCCTTCCATCTGTGGCAATAAAACGAATTTGATTCTCTTGAAGAGACACTAAAACACCATTTAAAACATATCGTGTTTCATCATGGGAAATTGCAAAAGAGGTGCGGATGAGACTTTCTTTAAGAATATTTTGTTCTAACTCAACCTCTTGTTCAGGAGAGGGGTCGGGAAGTTTGGGAAAATCCTCCTTATCAAGCCCCATTATTTTAAAAAAAGATTTTCCACTCTTAATATTCACAGTATTATTTTTTGTGACTACAAGATTAATCTCCCCCTCAGGAAGTTCTTTTACAATATCATGAAACTTCCTTGCAGGCACCGTAACACTTCCTTGCTGTCCGATTTCTACAGGAAGTAAAGTTGAAACCCCCACCTCCATATCTGTTGCCACAATCTTCAACACTCCCTCTTTTTGAGTTTCTAGTAAAATATTATTAAGAATAGGAAGAGTACTTGGTTTTCCTCCAGCAATACTTACACCCAAGGCGATTTTTTTTAATAGTTCATTTTTTTGCATTCTAATATCCATATCTTCTTCTCCTTCTTCTTTTACTGTTATTCTTTTTAAATAAAAATAGCCGTTATAGAACTAGTACCTGTTAATTTGTGGATATCTCTCTAACTCTTTATAATATAATAAGATATAAATAAAAAAACCTGTGGATATTACCCTTCTTTTTTCAACAAGCTTTGTATTTTATCTAATATTCCCCTCAACCCAATATCTTTTTCTTTTTCTTTCGTGATTTTATTACAAGCGTGTAGTACTGTGGTGTGATCTTTACCTCCAAAATATTCACCAATTTCAGGTAAAGAATAATTAGTGAGTTCTCTCACTAAAAACATAGCAATTTGTCTCGGGCGTACGATAGAAAGCGTTCTTTTTTTAGCTCGAAGATCTGATATTTTAATCTGGAAGTAATCCGCGACAGTTTTTTGAATTTCCTCTATAGAAAACTTTTGTGCCTCCTCCTTAAAAGAATCTTTAAGAATATCTTGAGCGAGCACAACATCAAGTTTGGCGCCCGTGAGGGAACAGTAAGCCACCACCCGAATTAAAGCCCCCTCTAATTCACGAATATTTGATTTAATTTTTCCCGCGATAAAATAAGAAACCTCATCAGGAACCTCAACAGTTTCCTTCTCTATTTTTTTCTTTAAAATAGCAACGCGTGTTTCAAAATCAGGGGGTTGAATATCAGTTACTAATCCCCAACCAAAACGAGAGACTAATCTTTCCTCTAATCCTGGAATTTCTTTGGGGGGGCGGTCGCTGGTGACAACGATTTGTTTGTGTGCGTCATAAAGAGAATTAAAGGTGTTAAAAAATTCTTCCTGGGTTGAGTCCCTTCCGGCAATAAAATGGATATCATCAATTAATAGAAGATCGAGGGTTCTATATTTAGCTCTAAACTGTTGTGTGGAACGGGTTTGTATCGCTGTGATTAACTGGTTGGTGAATTGTTCACTAGAGATATAAAGAATTTTAAAGGCTGGAAAGCGGCGGCTAATTTCATAAGCAATAGCCTGTAAAAGGTGCGTTTTCCCGAGGCCTGTCGGGCCATAAATAAACAGAGGATTGTATTGTTTCGCAGGAGCGTCCGTGACCGCGAGAGAAGCGGCGTGAGCAAAGCGATTCCCCGGGCCAATCACAAAATTATCAAAAGTATAATGAGAGTTTAGAGAAGGTAAGGTGTTGGGTTTATCTTTGGAGGGAAGATTCACTAAAGATCCAGAGTTTTGGGGAGACACCACCTTATAGGAAAGAGTGGCTTGCCTACCCAGAACCTCTGCGGCCGCAGAAAGAATTAAGTTTTGGTAATGATCTTCAAGCCATTTTCCGTAATAACTATCAGGGACAGTAAGAGTTAGAGCGTCACCTTCTACATGAAGAAGGGAAACATTATCAAACCATGTTTTATAAGATCGCTCACTCAGCTCTCTGGAAAGAATCGCTGAAATTCGAGACCAAAGAGCCTGTAATTCTGAACCTTGAAAAGCGTTGGAGATAGAATTCTTCGGGAGATCCATATTAGAAAAGTTATCCACAGGTTATAAAGATAAAAACATTATAAAAATCATTATTTCTAAGTGGTGTAAAAAGAGTTATTAAAAGATATTCAACAAATATTAACAAGTTATAAACAGCGGGAAAAATAAAAAAAATAAACTCCCGGAAAAATGAAGCTTTTATTATTCCGAGAGAATGGTTGCATTTTACTCTGGCCGAAAAAAAAGTCCAGAACAAAGAAAAGAAAAAAAATCGCTCCTTCCGCAGAAAAAAAGCAAGAAAAAGACAATAAAAAGCTGGATATTAATGCGAAATTCAATATAATCCGCTTTCATGAAACGGACCTATCAGCCTTCCAAAAGAAAGCGTCGCACCAAACACGGATTTCTCGCCCGCAAGCGGACGAAGAACGGCCGCAAGGTGTTAGCGCGCCGTCGTAAAAAAGGCAGAAAACGCCTGACCCAAGTCTGATTTGAAACACCCCAAGCGCTTTACGGCGGAGCAAAGAATCCGCGGGCAGAACGCTTTTAAAAACCTTGTGGAAAAAGGTAAATTTTCAAGGGGGCGTTTTTTTTATCTTTGGGCGGGAGAGGCAAATCTGCTTGTGAGGAAAACGCGCGGAAGACCCATGCTTGGTGTTGTTGTGAACAAAAAAACACAAGCTGTGGCGGCCAAGAGAAATCTGATAAAGCGGCGGGTGCGGGAAGTTTTTAGATCTCTCCAAAACTCAATTCAACCCGAGGCCGTCATTTTGATTAAGGCCAAAGAAACCCCGACGGTGCCTGGGCTGATGGAAATCAAGGAAGACCTGGCGGCTCTTTTTAAAAAGGTTGGCGTTTCTCTATGAAAATAATTGTCATTTTTATTTTTCAATGCTATCGCGCTGTGATCACACCTCTCCTCGGCCCTGCCTGTCGGTTCACGCCAACCTGCTCACATTACGCAGAGGAAGCCATCCTAAAAAAAGGACTCCTCCGAGGGCTTGTTGCCTCGGGCGTTCGAATTTTAAAATGTCACCCGCTTCATCCCGGCGGGCATGACCCAGTTAAGGACTAAGCAATGGACAAAAACTATCTAAAGGCAATTGTTTTTTCATTAGTAATTCTTCTTTTTTATCCGGTGTTGGTGAAATGGTTTTATCCGAATCAAGCACAGACGGCACGAATAGAAGCCCCGGCGCCAGTTACGGTTCCGGCGCTTCAGGAGGAAGCTCCTCTGAGCGTTGGTGCAAATAGCTACCTGAAAAAAGCGGCTGAGTCCGCGATTGTGCTTTTTGAAAATCAACATTATCAGATGGAATTTTCTACAATCGGCGGAACTGTCACGAGATTGTTTTATAAAGGCGAACAGGGGCGTGAAGCGTTAACGCAGACAGAGTTTTTTAACGCCCCAGAAGGTGAAGCGGGAATCTTTGGTGTGAATGTGGCCGGAGAAATAGCCGACTTGACCCATACGCCCTTTAAATTACATCGACGGGGAGGAGCGGGACGCGAGGTTTTCGAGTTTACGTATGAATTACCGGGGCAATATGAAGTGACGAAAACGTTTACTCCGAATCCTGATAAACCCGCCCTGGATCTTTCAGTTCGAATAAGAAATCTTGCAGGAGAAGAGAGACGATTTCCCCTCAAAATAATGTACGGGATGAATCACGAAAAAGATTTTCAGAAAAATTACGGATTTTTTGATGCGGTGGCCTACAACGGAAAAATTAAAACAGCCGATGTCGGAAAATTAAAGAAAAAAGGATTCGTGGCGCCGGACAATATGCTCTGGGCCGGGATGATCAAAAAGTATTTTGCGCTTTTAATCAAGCCGGAATGGAAGATCGAGTTGGGGAAAGCGAGAGCAGACGAAAAGGTGATGAGAGGAGAAATAGGCATGGAATCGCTCGTGATTCCTGCCGGGGGGGAAGACGCGAGACATTTTCTTATTTATGCAGGGCCACAACGATATGAAACGCTGAAGGGGTTTGGTTGTGATTTTGAAAAGGTTTTTTCCCGTGGCTTTTTCGGTAATTTCAAAACCATTCTTCTGGCCATCCTGAAATTTTTCTACGGGTTTACGCACAACTTCGGATGGGCGCTGGTTCTTTTAACCCTTTTGATCAAGCTTGTGTTTGCGCCGCTGACTCATATTAGCTATGCCAACATGAAAAAGATGCAAATTATTCAGCCGAAAATGAAGGCCCTTCAGGAGCACTATAAGAACGACCCTCAAAAACAACAGCGCGAACTTATGGAGTTGTACCGGCGAAACAAGGTGAACCCGGTTATGGGTTGTCTTCCGATGCTGATTCAGATTCCGATTTTTATCGCCATGTTTCGCCTTCTTCCGGAAGCGATCGAACTGCACGGCGCCCCGTTTGTCGGGTGGATTACGGATCTTTCTGCGCCCGACCGACTGATGACATTCCAGGCATCGCTACCTTTTCTTGGATGGAACTCTCTGAATGTCCTTCCGATTCTAATGGCCTTATCACAACTTTGGTATCAGAAGATTATGCCCCAGCAGCCGGGAGCCTCTCCGGAACAGGCCGCGATCATGAACTTCATGCCCCTCTTTTTTGGTTTTATTTGTTACAACATGCCATCCGGGCTCACACTTTACTGGACCTTGCAAAATTTATTTTCGATCATTCAGCAAGTTTTTATCAACCGGGTTGCGATAGTCCTGCATCACGAGGATCGATAAACTTAGCCCTTCGTTTGGAGTTTGGAAGCACAAGATCTTGATGACAGAGCTCCCCTCTCCGGAATGATGACTTTTAACTCAACTATGACTTCCTCCCGAGAATTTGCCGCCATTGTGGTTGGCGCCGGCCATGCCGGCGTCGAAGCTTCCCTTGCGATTGCCCGGTGTGGCTTTCCCGTCCTTGTGATTACTCTCGATAAAAATGCGATCGCGCGGCTGTCCTGCAATCCCGCAATAGGCGGTTTGGCGAAAGGGCACATGGTGCGTGAAATAGACGCCCTTGGGGGGGAGATTGGTTGTGCCACCGATGTCACAGGGATTCAATTTCGAATGCTCAATAAATCGAAAGGTCCGGCAGTTTGGGCACCGCGTGCACAAGCCGACAAAAAAAAGTATGAGCTTTACATGTCTCGTGTGCTGACGGCTGAAAAAAATCTGATTTTGAAACAAGGAGAAGTAACCGAGATTCTCGTTCGGGACGGAACCTGTTATGGTGTCCGCACCAAGGAAGGAGAAACTTTTTCAGGCAAACACGTTATTCTTACCACGGGAACTTTCCTTCAGGGATTAATTCATATCGGAGAAGAACATTATCCAGGAGGAAGACGCGATGAACCTCCAGCCGTTGGATTGTCGGATTCACTCCGGGGACATGGCCTGGAACTAGTCCGGTTTAAGACCGGCACTCCGCCGCGTCTTCACCGGGCAAGCATCCGATGGGATCTGACCGAGGAACAAAAGGGAGATGAACCCCCGCCATTTTTTTCGTACCGAACAACAGATCTTAAAGTCGAGCAGATGTCCTGCTGGTTGACTCATACTAACAGCGAGGTTCATGAAATACTCCGGAAAAATTTGACCCGCTCTCCCCTCTATGCCGGAAGAATTGTTGGCATCGGGCCGCGCTACTGCCCGTCCATTGAGGACAAGATCGTTAAATTTGCGGATAAAGACCGGCACCAGATCTACCTTGAGCCTGAAGGACGAGATACGGATGAAGTTTACATGAATGGGTTTCCAACCTCCCTCCCTAAAGACGTTCAAGATGCGGCTCTCCATAAGGTACGGGGACTTGAAAACGCTGAAATTCTTAAATTTGGGTATGCGATTGAGTATGATGCCGCTCCTCCGACTCAGCAAAAACATAGTCTCGAAAACAAAAAAATAAAGAATCTGTTTCTGGCCGGGCAAATTAATTGCACGTCCGGCTACGAGGAAGCGGCTGGGCAAGGGTTGATTGCGGGAATCAACGTCATCAAAAAACTTCGCGGAGAAAAAGACTTCATCCTTGCAAGGACGCAAGCGTACATTGGCGTGATGATTGATGATTTAGTGACCTGTGGAACAAATGAACCTTACCGGATGTTTACATCCCGAGCCGAATTTCGTCTTCTGTTGCGACAGGATAATGCAGATATGCGCCTTACGCGCTTGGGACATGAGATAGGGCTTGTAAAAAATGAGGAATATCAAAAATTTTTAGAACGTTGTGAACGAATCAAAGAGGATGTAAAAAAACTTCACTCAAAAAGGGTTGGACACGACACCCTCTACCAATTAATAAAAAAACCAGAAATAAACTATAAGTTATTGATAGAAAACGGTTTACACTGGTCTAAGCTGGGAGAAAATGAGAAGCATTTTGTTGAAACTGAAATTAAGTATGAAGGATATATTTCCCGACAAATAAACGATGTAAAAAAATTCACAAAACTTGAAAAAAGAAAAATTCCGGAATCGATCCATTACGACGATCTTTCCAGCATCAGCCGAGAAGCGCGCGAAAAGCTTAAAAAAATAAAACCGGAATCTCTCGGACAGGCTGCGAGAATTCCAGGAATTTCAAACTGTGACATTTCCCTATTAGCGATTTACATTGAAAAATCTGCCAGACAAAATCATTAAAATCACCCGAAAGCCATTTCAAAAAAAACACACTTCGACAATTTTATAAAAACATTTTCTGACGTGTGGTTTTTTGAGTAAAGATATTTCACCTCAGACATCCTACCAACAATCTATTTCGAAACAATATTTATGACAACCGATGAAGATTGGGCTCATAGAGGTTGACCTAATAGACAAAAGCTATAACCATGCTTTTTCTTAAAATACTGTAGTATTTAACAATACAGTTTGTTCCCCAGCGTTTCACGTGAAACAATATAATATAATCATTGATTCCTGTTAACAAAGAGACGAAGCAAATTTTTGTGAATACCGCTCTTTAGATTTTTTCATTTGTAAAATAAAAACTTTATCTCATGAATAAAGCTTCGTCACCGAAAAAGCCGCGCGCCTTTTGGGTTCTTACAGAAATAATGAACGACTATTGACATCAAAAAAATGTTGAGTTCCTGTATAAATAAATATAAACTGTTTCAGCAATGTTCCGATAGATGATAAAAATTAATTGTTTCACGTGAAACAAATAGGAGGTCCTATGGGCGACGTATTTTCTTTTTTTAATCAAAAAGGCGGTGTTGGCAAAACAACTTCAGTTATAAATATAGCAACAGTTCTTGCTGGAAAAGGAAAAAAAGTCCTTTTAATCGATCTTGACGCTCAAGGTAACACTACTAGCGGCATAGGATTAGATAAAAACAAATCTGAATTCACAGCATATCAACTTCTTGTGGATAACTCGGATCCGCTTTCCGCCATAAGAGAAACAGCGATAGAAAACCTTCACGCTATTGCGGCGAACTCAGATCTTGCTGGCGCAGAAATTCAATTAATTAACCAAGAAAAACGAGAATTTATTCTCAAAGTGCAGTTGGAAAAGGTGAAAAAGGATTATGATTTTATATTCCTTGATTGCCCGCCTTCTTTAGGTCTTATAAGTATAAATGCTTTAACAGCAAGTGGTTACGTTATTATACCGCTTCAATGCGAATACTATGCTCTCGAGGGATTAGTCTCTCTTCTTAAGACGTATGAGTTAGTGAAGAAGGGGCTTAACCCTGATCTAGTGATTGGTGGAGTTATCCTTACGATGGCGAGCTTCCAAACCAACCTCACAAAGCAGGTGATCGATGAAGTCCGCGAATTTTTTAAGGAGAAGGTTTTTAGCTCGGTAATACCTCGCTCGGTAAAATTGTCAGAAGCTCCGAGCTTTGGAAAACCGGCGGTGATTTATGATGCGCATAACCGTGGTTCGCAAGCGTACATTGAGTTGGGGACTGAATTTTTGAAATGGTTTGGTTCTGCGGATGACCGTGTTCAGCTGGCGCAAGATCAAAAAAGGATGGATGATATGGAAGTCCCGGCTCTTGGCAATGCAGTGCTGGAAAGTAACGGTTCGGAAAGCACGAACCCCGAAAACTTGAATCTTGATAACCATAATAATGAGGAAAATGTTATTCCGGGAGCTGATCAATCGCAACCCCTTTAGTTATAATTGTTTAACGCGAAAAATATAAGGAGAAACTCATGAAAAAGGCACTTGGCAGAGGATTGAATGCACTTATCCCGGATAGTTATGTGCAAAGCAGGGAGGTAGAAAAAAACACTTCGCCGCTTATGTCGGGCGCGTCAAATTCAACGGTTACAACAAGCCCGGCAGTTTCCCCTGCGCCTCAGGGTGCTTTCCGATTAATTCCTATAGAGCAGATTGCTCCGAACGAAAATCAGCCGCGCCAACATTTTGATCCGGTGGCAATTGATGAGCTTGCGAACTCGATTCGGGAAAAAGGGATTCTTCAACCGATCATTGTGAAAATGACCGGGCAAAACCAATATCAGTTAATTTGCGGTGAGCGACGGTTCCGCGCCGCAAAGGCATGCGGATTGCCGCAAGTGCCCGCCGTACTTAAGGATGTGGCTTCTGAGGATTTCTTGGAATGGGCGCTTATCGAGAATATTCAGAGGCAGGATCTGAATCCTCTTGAGGAAGCTGAAGCTTATCAAAGGATCATGGAATCGAGGTCTCTTTCACAAGAGGATGTGGCCAAACGGGTAGGGAAAAACCGAACCACGGTAACCAATACGATTCGCTTGCTGAGGCTCCCTGAAGAAGTTAAAACCTACATGATGACCGGACAACTTTCTGCCGGACATGCGCGTGCCCTGTTAGGACTTTTGACCCCGGAGCATCAGCGGCAAATGGCAAAACGAATCGTTGAAGAAAATCTTTCGGTTCGCCAGATTGAATTAATAGTCAATCGAAGTAATGCACACAAGCGTAAAGCAAAGACCGCAAGGCATCTAAGCCCAGAGATCGTGGATTTGGAAAATCGCTT
>CAYULU010000036.1:0-15871 GCA_964445745.1 uncultured bacterium
GAACACAGGGTACCTTGAGTTAGTTCTTGCTATAAATTAGATGCGGAGACCCTGGATTTCAGGGGATTTCTGATTGACCGGTATAGTGCCACATGCTATAGTACCCACTCAATTTTTCTCTAACCTGAAGATAATAAACCATTTATGAAATTTTCTGCAATTGTTGTCCTGATCATTCCGATGTCTCTCTTTTTGGTGTCGGGGCCTCGTGCGAGCGCAGACTGGGTTTGGTCTCCGGAACAAGGCAAGTTTGTCAATACGGACGAAGGCGGCCAGGATAATGCCCAGGACGCATTTGACCAGGCTCTAGACTATTTTCAGGAAAAAAAACTGGACTCTGCGGTTGAAAGTTTTGAACTTATCCTCAAAAAATACCCCAAATCCATTGTTGCCCCTGAAACCCAGTACCGGTTAGGTACGATTTATGAGGAGAAGGGCGATCTGATCAAGGCGCACAAGGCTTATCAAAATCTCCTCAAGTCGTATCCTCAAAGTGAGCGGTTTGAAGAAGTGGTCGAACGGGAATACGAGATTGGTTCCGCTTTTCTTTCCGGGGAAAAAGGGGTGTTGCTCGGAATGAAAATCAGGCCCTCCATTCCGACGGCGATCGATATTTTTAAGGGCATTGTGGAAATGGCTCCCTTCAGCTCCTTCGGAGATAAGGCACAGTTTCAGCTTGGGAATGCCTATATGAAATCAGGGCAGTACGACCCGGCCATGGAAGCTTTTCAAGAGCTCATCGATCAATATCCACAAAGTCCCTTGGTTCAGGATGCCCGGTTACAGATGGCAGAAGTTTCTTATGCGAAATCACAAGTTGAGACCCGGGACCAAAGTGCGCTTGACGATGTGTCGCAACAGGTGGATCGTTATCTTCAAAAGCATGGGACTTCGGCAGAGGCTGACCGAGCAACGCAGATTCGCCACGAAGTCGATGAGCGGAACGCCGAAAAGAATTATCGCGTTGGCGCCTATTATGAAAAAGAAAATTACCTGGAGAGTGCTCTCATTTATTATCGCGATACGGCAAAGCGATATCCCGACACGGCATGGGGACAAAAAGCCGCTGACAAACTGAAATCACTCGAGCAGCCCGTCACTTACCTAAACGCGAAGTCCGATGAAATTAAAGCTGAAATTGCAAGACTGGAAGGGGATCTGGCGGCGATTGGGAAAAATGATCCACAAAAACAAAAAGATCTCGAACGGGAAATCAAAACACTGAAGAAAAAGCTGGATGCTATTGACGGGAGTAAGGCGGATGCTTTAAGCCGTCGGAAACAGGATTTGAAACGCCGGGAGCGGGAACTAAAAGAAAAGTTTAAAGCATTTGAACTGAAGAAGAAACGTTATCAAAACAACACCTCCCCTGATTTTCAGCGGGCCATGGATCGATGGCTTGCTTCTCTAGAGGCTGAGCGAGACTTGATCTCGGAGGAAAAGGCGCGTCTTGCTGACTGGAGAGCCGAGTTGGGCGTGTCTTCGGAGCCTTTTTATCAAAATCTTCTGTCGTTCATGCAACCCCAATCGCCCGTCGAAAAGGTTCGTGAAACAGGGGAAAAAGATCTTTACAAAATTTCCAAGGCAAAGAAGGACCTTTTTCTTGAGAAAGAAAAACTCTACAAACGCTACAGTGAGCTTCAGGTGGATCTTGCACCCCAGCTTACCGAGACCGGTGTTGAAATTAAACGGCTTCGAGGTGCCGAGCGTCAGCGGATTTCCGAAAAACCTTCCAACCAACTGAACGATAGGGAAAAGGAAATTAAGGCGCTTGATGAAAAGCTTGATGGCAAACTGGCAGAGTACGAGAAAGTTTTCGGAAAGCTGGCCGAACAGGAACTTGAGTCAGTTCTCGCGCGTCAAGCGGGAGCCCAGACAGGGGGCCCCGTTCATTTCGATGTTAGCGGCGATGTGCAGAAAAAATCTATGGATGAATTGCTAGCGCTCAAAATGCACCTAACCGAAAAGGTCCGTGCGCAGCAGAATGTGGTGGATACCCTCTCCCATGCTTTTAACCGCGAATTAGCGCTTCAAGAACAGCAGGAAATTTTAAAGTCACTGAACGCGCGTGATGATGCCGATCTCAAAAAACTTCGCAAGGAAATAAAATCTGTCGAGAAAGATATCCGGCAAAGATATCAGGATATTCAGGATCGACATGAAAAGAAGAAACAACTTCTGGATGAACTGGACCAAGTCTTGAATGGGAATCGTCACACAACGTTGCAGAAAACAAAAAATGCGGTGACGGGGGTGGCATACCTCGCACGTTCCTTTGTTTTCGGGCTTCCGAATCGGGATGAGGAATTAAATCAACAGGCCAAGCGAAGTTCCCAGCAGAAGGCTAAGGAGCTTCAACAGGCCGTTGAGCTGGAGAGCCTGGTGATTGAAGCCCAGAGTATTGAACTCGCGCGGCTTGAGAAACAGCATGAAATTCTGACGGCAAAAGCGTCATTGGCTGGTGGATACAAGTTCCGGAGTTCGTTAGTTAAGGTGCCGTATGAATATATCGATGAGGCCGTGCATAGTGCTAAACGTATTCTTCCTCCCAAGGAACGCCGGGACACCTTGTTGAATCGTCTGGATTTGCAGAGCCGTGAACTTGAATCAGCAAAAAAACAGATCGAACAGGTGAATGCGGAAATTCGTTCAAGATCATCGACTGCAACGGTGGCCGAGTCGAATCAACCGTCGGTTGAAGATCGGGAGAAGGTACTTCGAGAAGAGATTTTACGGCTTTTTGAGCAGTTGGAGGTTCAGTATAGTATTTATGCCGAAGAACAGGGGATCCTTTCTGCCGACTACCGTGACAAACTGGAAAAAGAGATGGATTCTCCTGATGCGGAAAAAGAAAGAGTGAAGCGGTATAAGGAATTTCGAGGAATTGAAGATTCTTTGGCGAAATTGATTGGGGAAGAACTCAAGATCGAATCGGAAGAAAGAGAAGTTCTTCAGAAAAGAATACAGGAAACTGATAGGATTGTTCCCGAGGTGACCTCGAAAGCGATGGTGCAAGATATTCTGGACGAAAAAAAACGTGCGGAGCAACGTATCTCAGATCTGGATGCTCGCCATGATTTTCTTATGAAAGAGCAACAACGCTATCAAAGGAAGGATTTATAGGAGCGGTCATATGACATTTGCAAAACGGTTTATATGGATTTTTTTGGCAGGCGTGGTCATGAGCCCTTTACTTGAGGGGTGCGGCTATACGACCAAGACAGTGCTTCCGCGCAACATCAAAACTATTTTTGTTGAAACGGTTAAAAATAAAATTCCGATTCTGGAGATGCGCTCTTATCAGCAAGGCCTCGAAATGGATATTACGAATGCCGTGATCGCTCGGCTCCAGGTGGACGGAAATCTTCGTGTGGTGCCCGAGGGGCAAGCCGATTCTATTCTTCAGATGGATCTGAAGAATTACGAGCAGGAAGGCCTTCGTTTTACTCAACTTGAATCGGTCGAAGAATATCGCATGTTCATTGTTATGCATCTTAAACTGGTGGATGCCAAGACGAACGAGATTATTTGGGAAGAGCCTGATTTTTCAGGTGCCACAGAATATTACGTGACGGACATTAAACAGATTGGGGAGCAGGCGGCTGTTGAACAGGCCATTGATAAGCTGGCGAAGAACATTGTGGATCGTATTGTTGAAGATTGGTGACGCCATCTTTTCTTTATCGGTATTCTCTCGCCAATGATTTTCCATTTTCCCTCTCAAAAAGGTCTGCGATGAAAAGCTGTTTTTTTTTGATTGTCGGAGATCCTTTCCTCCGTTCCCAAAAAGTCAAATCGATCGTTTCCGACCTTGAAAAAAAAACAGAAGGATCTTTCGATCATCAAACGTATCACCTTGGTGAAACCTCGCTAGACGCCATCCTTTCAAATGCCAGGACGTTGCCCTTTCTCGCTTCGGGTCAGATTTTCTATATTCAAGTCACTGAAAAATTAACCCAAGGAGAAATGGAGCTTCTTGAGCGCTATACCCTGAAACCTGACGAAAAGACCTTCCTTATTTTTGAAATAAATTCTGCGGATGGACATTCTGAATTTATAAATCTGGCGAAAAGTAAAGGACAAGTGGTTCGTCTTGCGAAGGAAGAAACCCGGTCGTTAGCGCAGAACTATCTACAGCAAAAACTCGCGAGATTCAAAAAGACCATCACTCCGGAAGCCAGGCAACGGATCCTGGAGATGTGCGGTGATGCGGTTGTTTTTCTCGACACCATGATTGACCGGATTTTACAGTATTCAGGAGAGACGCATTTAATTGATGAAACAATGGTTTGTTTATTTGAAGAAAACTGGCGTGAAGTTAATGTTTTCCAACTTACGAACGCGATCTTGGCACGTGATCGTGTCAAGGCGCGGCAGATGTTTCATGAGCTTCTGGAAAACTCCGAATCAGATCCGCAGTCTTTGATCGGAATCATTCACTGGCAATTACGGCAATTGTGGCAGGGGGCTGTGCTCCGGGAGACGGGGACAAGCGAAATGGAAATTCTCGAAAAGGTAAAAGTCCCCTTGTTTAGAAAAGGGCCTTTTATGATGGCGGTCAACCGGTACGGGGTGACCAAACTGGAAGTCGCGCTGGAAGCCTTGTATCAGCTCGACAGAAAAACGAAAACAGGACAATCTCATCCCGTTTCCGGGATTGAATCCTGGCTTATGGAGTTTGTGTCGTGACTGGAAACTTACTTCTTCGTGGAAAGCTTTGTGACAAACTTTGTAATACGCGATTTTCGTCGGTCGGCGCGACCCCGAGGAATGACGCCCTTAGTAACCGCACGGTCATAACGAGCGATAAGTTCTTGGGCGACTGCCGCCGCTTTATCCGCACTTGCGGTGAGCTGAGCAAGCTTTTTGGAAAGAGTTTTAATTTCCGAAAGAACCGCTTGGTTCTTGGCCCGTTTGCGTGCATCACTACGAATTCGCTTTGCTGCTGAAGCTATATTAGGCATGACTATGTCCTCTTCTGTTGAAAAAAGTGGCGACAATGTAACACGTGGACATCATCCTGTCAACGAAGTTCCGAAGGTGGGATTTGGGAAAAAAAGCCTGGTCAGGGCGGCTGTCCTCGTGAGTGCTATGACTTTGCTCGGACGTATCCTGGGGTTGATCCGTGACATTCTAAGCGCAAAAACCTTTGGGACGCGTTGGCAGTGGGACGCTTTTATTTATGCGTTCATGATTCCCAATTTATTTCGGAGAATTGTGGGGGAAGGCGGTCTCACAAGCGCGTTTATTCCGGTTTATAACGAGACAAAAACAAAACAGGGAGTTGCGGAGGCTTTCCGGTTTGCCAATGTGACGCTCTGTTTTCTTGCCTGTGCCCTCCTGATTTTTGTGGTTGTGGTTCAGGGCCTCATTACGGCAATTTTGGCCGCGGGGCATTATTCCGAGATGCTGACCTTGACGCTGAATCTTCTCCGGATTCTTTTCCCTTATCTTTGGTTCCTCTCTCTTTATGCTCTTGGGATGGGGATTCTCAATAGTCATGGCCACTTTTTGGCGCCTTCCCTGGGCTCCGTGATTCTTGACGGGGTCTGGATCTTTGCGTTACTTTGGGTTCCTTCGTGGGTCGGAACGGATTACGCGGACAGGATTCGATGGTTGACCTACACACTCCTTTTTGCGGGTTTCCTGCATGTTGCGGTTGAAGTTCCTTCGCTTTGGAAGGTCGGATTTCGTTTTAAATTTATTTGGGATCTTGCCCACGACGGACTCCAGAAAACCTGGAAATTGCTTTTGCCGGTTATCCTGAGTTTTGCGGTGGTTCAGATTAATATTACGGTGGACGCAACGCTTGGGCTCGTGATTGGTCCCGGTGCCAATTCAAGTCTTTGGTACGGGAATCGACTGATGCAGTTTCCGCTCGGAATTTTTGCGCTTGCCATGGGGACAGCCTTGCTTCCGATGATGAGTCACCAGATTGCGGGCGGAGAACGGGACGCTGCCAAGCGGTCGCTTTCGTTTGCCCTAAGGAGTGTTTTTTTTATCATTATTCCATCATCGGTCGGGTTGATTGTTTTTCGCGAGGAAATTATCCGGTTTCTTTTTGAACGGGGAGAATTTGATCCGGTTTCAACATCCCGAAGCGCCGCGGTTCTTCTGGGTTACACAATTGGGCTTTTTGCTTATTCGGGGCACAAGATTATGGCCGCCGGCTATTATGCGGCTCATGATTCAAAAACGCCCATGCGCACCGCTGTCGTTTCTCTCTTTTTGAATATAGTCCTTAATCTAATTCTCATGATCCCGTTTAAAGAGGCCGGGCTTGCCCTCGCGACTTCGATCTCGGGAATAGTCCAGTTCGGGCAGTTAATTTATTATTATCCGAAAAAAGTCGGGGAATTTCCGTTTCGGGAGATTGCCCGTTCCTTTTTTCGAATTTTACTTGCGTCGGCGATGATGGCGGGCATTTGCTACGTTAGCCTTGCTGGTTTTCGTTCCATTGTCCCAGGGGCTGGTACGCTAGCCCAGGGCATTCAGGTGCTTGGCAGTATTCTGATTGCGACCATTTCATATCTTGCGCTCTGTTTTCTGTTCCGTGTCCCTGAGATCCATGAGGCGGTTGAATGGATGCGAAAAAAAAAGAAAGTGTAAATGGCGTGAACTAGGGCGGGTGTAGCCACAATTGTTTAGCCGTGTGTGTTTATTTGTGAGTTGCGATAATCAATTGCCAGAGGAGTATGATGCCGAAAAAAACATCAGCTGAGCCGCTTCGCAGGATGGTGGAAAAAATTCCTTTGACGCCGGGTGTCTATTTGATGAAGGACCGTTCCGGCGAAATTCTCTATATCGGGAAGGCAAAATCACTTCGTAAACGCGTCCGATCCTACCTTTCTGTTTCTCCAGCCCTTCCCAAAATCAAGGTCATGATGTCAAAGGTTTTTTTGATCGATCACATCGAAACGCCGAGTGAAGTCGATGCTCTTTTGCTTGAAGCCCAGTTAATCAAAAAATACTGTCCACACTACAATAAGGAACTGAAGGATGACAAGAGCTATCCGCTCCTTAAAATCACAGGAGATGAGTTTCCGCGGTTGACGATTACCCGGCAAAAGGGGGATCGAAAAGCCCTTTATTACGGACCTTATACCGATTCCCAACTCCTTCGACAGGCTGTGGCGTTGATCCATCGTCTTTTCCCGATCCGAAAGTGTCAGGCGTTGCCGAAGAGTGCTTGCCTTTACTATCACATCCGTCAGTGCCTTGCCCCTTGTATCCACCCTGAAGTGAAGCTGGATTACGACCGCCTGATTCGTGAAGTGAGATATTTTCTGGGGGGAGGAAAACGAAGTTTTCTTGAATATTTGACCGATCGGATGAACGGGGCAAGCCGCGAACTCAGGTTTGAGGATGCGCAATTTTTTAAAGAACAGATTGCGGCGCTAGGTCAGCTTAAAAGGAAAAGATTCTTCCCGGGAAGAAGGGAAGAGGGGGCCGGACTTTCAGCCACGATGGACTTGAAACATGCCCTGAAGATGGCCGTCTGTCCCGCAAAAATTGTTTGTTTCGATGTTTCCAATATCCAGGGGGATGAGTCGGTCGCTTCCAAAGTCAGCTTTTTTCGGGAACTTCCTGACAAAATACATTATCGGCGGTACAAGATTCGGGATGTGACGGGTATTAATGATTATGCCATGATTCGGGAAGCTCTCGGGCGGATGCTGCGCGGCATTAAGGAAGGGCGTGAGTCTTTTATTCCCGATCTGATCATGATTGACGGAGGGCGAGGTCATCTTAATGTTGCTCTCAAGGTACTTCGGGAAGAAGGTATGGAAAGGGTTGAGATGATTGCAATCGCCAAAAGGTTTGAACATGTATTCAGCCCCAAGTTCCGGGAG
Source organism: uncultured bacterium (assembly GCA_964445745.1). Classification (GTDB taxonomy): domain Bacteria; phylum Omnitrophota; class Omnitrophia; order Omnitrophales; family Aquincolibacteriaceae; genus UBA1443. The sequence goes on from CAYULU010000036.1 coordinate 7,854, forward strand.
CCGATTGTATTTCCTGTAGGGACTTCGGTTCTGCACCTGCTTGAAAAAGTCCGCGACGAGGCTCACCGTTTTGCGATCACTTATCACCGTTCACTTAAGTCGAAAGGGCTCGAGAGTTCCCTCCTGGATCAAATTGATGGAGTGGGAGCCAAGCGAAAGCGAATCCTTCTGAAGTCGTTTGATACCCTGGAGGATTTGAAACAGGCCAACCTTGAACAACTTCGGGGAATTCAGGGGATTGATTCTGATACGGCAGAAAAAATTTTCAATTTTTTCCATCCCCGCTAAATTTCTGTTCGGATTTCAAATTCCGCATCTCAAATTTCAGAGAAGTTGTGTTACAATACCCGCCTTATGACCCATCCATTTCTTGAGCTTTGCAAAAAAAAGATCGTGGTGCTTGATGGCGCCATGGGCACCAATCTCCAAAAACAGTTTCTCACGCCGCAGGATTTTGGCGGCAAGGACGGTTGCAATGAGTACCTTGTCATTACGAAGCCCGAATCCGTCCGTAAAGTCCACGAAGACTTCTTTGCGGCCGGTTGTGATGCCGTCGAGACCAACAGCTTTGGTTCGAATCGCATTGTTCTGTCCGATTACGGGCTTGAGAACCGTGCTTATGAGCTAAATGAAAAAGCTGCTCATATCGCCCGGGAAGCTGCGAGAAAGTATTCTACTCCGGAGCATCCCCGATTTGTTCTCGGGTCCATCGGACCTGGAACCAAGCTCCCATCCCTGGGACATATCACTTTCGATGACTTGAAGGACGCGACCAAAGAGCAGATCAAGGGACTGATGGCCGGGGGAGTTGACGGACTGATTATTGAAACTTGCCAGGACTTGCTCCAAATCAAGACTGCGGTGATTGCGGCTGAGGAATGTTTTGCCGAAGCCGGACGTCGTCTTCCTGTTATTACTCAGGTTACAGTTGAATCGACGGGAACAATGTTGCTGGGCTCCGAGCTTGCCGCGGCTATCACCACACTTGAGATGTTTCCCGTGGATGTGATCGGGATGAATTGCGCCACAGGTCCGGCAGAAATGGTCGATCATGTCCGTACCCTTTGCGCAAATTCAAGGAAACTGATTTCAGTACTTCCAAACGCCGGGCTACCGGAAAATGTTGGGGGGATGGCTTGTTATCGCTTAACCCCGAAAGAATTCGCCGATCATCAGGAGCGGTTCGTGAGGGAGTTTGGCGTGTCGATTGTTGGGGGATGTTGCGGGACAACTCCGGAGCATCTGGCCGCTGTTGTGGAGCGGGTCAAGGGGATTCATCCCAAGGAGCGTGATCCTGTCCATGAACCCGCCTGTACATCTTTGTACAGCCGAATTGCCTATCATCAGGTTCCAGCACCGCTCCTGGTGGGAGAACAGACAAACGCAAATGGCAGTCGACGGTTTAAACAAATTCTTGAGCGTAACGATTATGACGGGTTGCTTGAGATCGGCCGGGAAGCTGTCAAGGAAGGTGCGCATGTTGTCGACCTTTGCGTTGCCTTTACCGGGCGGGATGAAAAAAAAGACATGGTAGAAGCCGTTTCGCGTTTTAACCAGCATGTGGTCGCACCCCTTATGATCGATTCGACTGAACCCCAGGTGCTGGAAGAGGCCCTTAAACGAATTTCCGGAAAACCCATCATCAATTCAATTAATCTGGAGGATGGGGAAGACCGTCTGGCGACGATCTGCTTACTGGCGAAGAAATACGGGGCCGCTGTGGTTGCACTTGTGATCGATGAAAAAGGGATGGCCCGCAATCGCGGCGAGAAACTTGCGGTGGCGAAGCGCATTTTTGACCTTGCTGTCAAAAAACACGGAATTTTTCCGGAAGATATTTTTTTTGACGCGTTGACTTTTACGATTGGAAGCGGAGATGAAAACTCCCGAAATGCGGCGATTGAAACGCTTGAAGCCATCAAACTTATTAAAAAAGAACTGCCCGGAGCGCGAACCATTCTTGGCGTGAGTAATGTGTCGTTTGGTCTTGCGACTCAGGCGCGAAAGATTCTCAACAGCGTGTTTCTCCACGAGGCTTTGGCGGTGGGGCTGGATGCCGCGATCGTTCACGCGGAAAGAATACGGCCCGTTTCCAAGCTCGAAGCTTCAGATATCGCGGTTTCAAAAAATCTTATCTATAACCAGTGGGTGGATAACCGGGATCCCCTCGAAATGTTCATAAAACATTTTGAAACCCAGCTCAACCCTAAAACGCTGGAGACACAGGGACAATCTGGAAAATCGAAGCTTTCGGAGAGTTCGGTTGAAGACAGGCTCAAGGCGTTTGTGATGGATGGACTGAAAGACGGGCTTGAAGCAACTTTGGATGAGGCCCTTAAAAAATACAGGCCACTCGAAATTATCAACCAAATCCTTTTAGAAGGGATGAAGGTTGTCGGAGAGAATTTTGGTGCCGGAAAGATGCAGCTTCCCTTTGTTCTTCGTTCCGCGGAGATTATGAAGCGGGCAGTATCCTATCTCGAACGTCTCATGGAAAAAAAAGAAGGCTCCGAGAGGGGGAGGATTGTGCTTGCGACGGTCAAAGGGGATGTTCATGACATCGGGAAAAATCTTGTCGACATCATCCTTTCTAATAACGGATACAAGGTCATCAATCTTGGAATTAAACAACCGATCGATTCCATTCTGAAGGCAGCTGAGGAACACAAGGCTGATGCTATCGGACTTTCAGGTTTGCTCGTAAAATCCACGCATATTATGAAAGAAAACCTGGAGGAAATGAATTACAGGAAAATTACAACCCCCGTGCTTTTGGGTGGAGCAGCACTGACGGAGCGTTACGTTTGCGAGGATTTGGCCCGGCTGTACCGGGGAAGTGTTTTTTACGGGAGGGATGCGTTTGCGGCCCTCAAGATTATGGAAAAGATCAAGGCTCTTGACCCGGAGACTGAACGAATCAAGGAAGCGGAAAAAATGCTGGCAACAAAACAGGTGGAACCGCCCCATTCACCCGCATCGGATCGCTCTGGGGTGGAGACGGTGAAAAAACGCGTCAGTTTTGTGCGCCATGACAATATCATTCCCCGGCCGCCTTTCATGGGTTATCGCATTTTGAAGAATATCCGGTTGCAGGACGTCTTCCCCTGGATCAACAAAAAGTCGCTTTATACAGTTCAGTGGCAGTTCCGGCAGGGGGATCGTACCGAGCGGATGTTCGACCTTTTTCTGGAGGAGAACGTGGAGCCGGTTTTTGAGCGTTTTACCCAGCAATGTATTCGAGAAAAAATCCTTGAGCCCAAAGTGTTGTACGGCTATTTCCCCTGCTATTCGGAAGGGGACGACCTGATTATTCTGGACGAGAGCGGAAAGATTGAGCGAACCCGCTTTCATTTTCCGCGGCAGAAGCGGGATCCTTACCTTTGCATCGCTGATTTTTTTCGCCCCAAAGCTTCAGGTCTGATGGATGTGGTTGGGTTTATGGTAGCCACGATGGGGCACCGCATTCGTGAAGTGGAGGAAAAGGCTTTCAAAGGTCACCGTTATCAGGAATATCTTTATCTCCATGGCCTTTCCGTCGAGACGACCGAGGCGTTGGTGGAATATTTTCATGCGATGATTCGCAGAGAACTCAAAATTCATCTTCAAGACAAGAAGACCAAATGGGAAATTTTCAGGCAGGGGTATCAGGGGTCACGGTATAGTTTTGGATATCCGGCGTGTCCTCATCTGGAAGACCAGCGAAAACTTTTTAGTTTGTTCCCGGTAGAAAAAATCGGTGTCAGCTTATCTGAAACCCTTCAAATGGTACCGGAACAATCGACTTCAGCGATCATTATTCACCATCCCCAGGCGAAATACTTCAGCGTTTAACTTTGGATCACGCGCCTAACGAGACGTTCTGTAAAAAAGCGCCTTTTTTTACAATTGTGATACAGGATTAGCATCCTGATCAGCGTTTTGCTGCGGCGAGCTTATCAACAAGAAAACGGTATTCTGACCAAATGGCCTCGGGGAGGCTTGAGCCAAAGCTCTGGAAATATTTTTCAATCTCGGCAAGCTCTTGGGTCCATTCCCCGGGGTTGACTTCGAAAAGTTTTTCTGCGTGTTCTGCCGAGATGGCCAGTCCCGAAAGGTCGATGTCCTTGGAAAAGGGGACGAGCCCAAGAGGTGTTTCTTTCGCATCGACATGCCCGTGAATTCGATCGATGATCCATTTCAATACCCGAATATTGTCCCCGAAACCCGGCCAGATGAATTGACCGTGTTCGTCCGTTCGGAACCAGTTAATGGAATAGATTTTGGGCGGTTGTTTAAGTTTGCGGCCAACGTCTAGCCAGTGCGCGAAATAGTCTCCCATGTTGTAGCCACAGAAGGGGAGCATTGCCATAGGATCGCGGCGGATTGCTCCGATGGTAAGTGAGGAGGCGGCGGCTGTAATTTCTGAGCCCATCCGGGTTCCGATGAAGACGCCGTGTTGCCAATGAAAGGCCTCTGCTACCAGAGGAATCAGCTGTGCGCGTTTTCCTCCGAAGAGAATGGCATCGATCGGCACCCCTTTCGGATTGTCGAATTCTTTGGACAAATTAGGACAGTTATAGATCGAGGCGGTAAAGCGCGAATTCGGATGGGCACATTTTGTCGTCTTCGATTTATCCCAACTGTTACCCTGCCAGTCCAAGAGCTGGGAGGGAATTTCGCCATCAAGACCTTCCCACCAAGGTTCCTCGTTTTGGGTATCAAGGCCGGTATTGGTATAAAGGGTCGGGAAGAACTTATTGTTCTTCAGAGTCTTGACCATGTTCGGATTTGTTTTGAGTGATGTCCCCGGTGCCACTCCAAAAAAACCAGCTTCCGGATTGATTGCATAAAGACGACCGTCCGGTCCCACGTTGAGCCATGCGATATCATCACCGAGGGTCCAGATTTTGTACCCGGGAAGTGCTGACTGGAGCATGGCGAGGTTCGTTTTGCCGCAAGCGGAAGGTAACGCGGCGGCAATATAACTGGTTTTTCCATGGGGATCCTGGATTCCCATGACCAGCATGTGTTCGGCGAGCCAACCTTCGCGTTTTCCGATGCAGGATGCGATGCGCAGGGCAAAACATTTTTTGCCGAGCAGGGCATTGCCACCGTAACCAGATCCGAAACTCTGAACAAGATTCTCCTGAGGAAAATGCATGATGAATCGGCGCTCAGGATCGAAATCACCCACTGAATGAAGCCCGCGGACAAAATCTTCGGACTTGCCAATACGATCAAGCGCTTCTTTGCCCAGCCGGGTCATCAGGCGCATGCTGACTGCGACGTAGGAATTGTCCGTGATCTGAACACAGGCTTTGGCGTACGGGGACTTCGGGTGCCCCATCATGTAAGGCATGACGTACATGGTTCGTCCCTTCATACACCCGTCAAAGAGTTTTTTCATTTTCTCTTTGGCTTCCTTGGGATCCATCCAGTTATTGTTGGGGCCGGCGGTTGTTTTGTCCGGATGACAAACAAAAGTGAGCTGCTCGGTACGTGCGACGTCATTGGGATGCGAGCGGTGAAAATACGCACCCGGCCAGTTTTTATCGGAAAGTTTCAGAAAAACAGGATGACCGTTAATTTTTTCTTCTTTCATCCCGATCTCAAGGAGTTTTCTTGTCTCATCTTCGGTGCCGTCGCACCAGTAAATTCTGGATGGTCTGGTTAATTGTGCCTGCTCTTCGACCCAATGTTCCAATGGTGTAGTCATGACTTGTTGCACGCCCTCCGGTTAGTGACTTAAAGTTGGTTGAAGTTTACTGATGAGAAAGCGTTTTGCAAAGGGAAAAAATTATTTTTCCTTTAGAAAATAAAGACGGTTATCGCGGAGTTGATAAAACATAGGAGCGATTGTGACTTTGGGAAAGCGGAGCCGGAGACGTTTTACTTCGCTAAGAATGAAGTCGACTTCATTACCGATTTCAAACCGAGCTGAGTGCTCCTGAAAGTAAAGCTCAGCGTCCTTTTTCTTCCAACCGGCGTTTTTCATGAGCCCTGTCGTAAAAAGGTTTCGCCGCGATTCCAGATTGACCATGTTGCAATGGTTGTGGCCGATGAGCGTGATATGGCGTACTCCCCCGATCGCGATGGCGTATGCGACTTTAAATTCACTGTAACGAAGATTGGCCCCACCGGTTCGCAGGATGAAGGCGAAATTGTCCGGGATTCGAAGAATTTTTCGATAATCCATACACATGCCGATCAGAAGTTTTGCCGTCGTGTAGCGATCATGATGTCGTCCGAGATTTTGATATTCGACAAGATCCCCGATGGGAGTTTGCCGGTAGCGGGACGGGATCTGAGACTTTTTTTCGACGGGCTGGATTCTTATGTCTTTGCGCATGAATTAACTCTCGGTTGTTTGACGGATTTTTTTATGTGGAATGCTACGGGAAAAAGGATAAGAGATCCGTTACGTTTACCCGTATTTACATTTTTCACAATTCACTCGAAAAATTTCGAATGAGCTTCAGGGTATTCTTTCGAACTTGCGAAAGAAAGGGTGGGCGACGGGAATTGAACCCGCAACCCCAAGATCCACAATCTTGTGCTCTAACCAAATTGAGCTACGCCCACCACGTCAGGAGAGAGAATTATAACCAAAAAAGTGTTTAATGAAAGGTATAAAACACTATAATGGGAACGTTCTTGAAAAAATAACACGGAGATTCCCCTTATGAAAGCGTTCCTTGTGGGTTTGTTGGTGATTCTTAGCGTGTTTCTTCTTGCCGGGCTTGGAGTGTTGCTTTTTCCCTTTCTGCTGGTGTTGGGGTTTGCAATTCGCATTCTGATCCTTGTTTTTATCTGTCTTTTCGCGATCTGGCTTGTGGGAAAACTCGTTTTGATCTTGATCGAAGCTTTAAAACGAAAAGAACAGAAACCTGTCTGATCTTGCTATGGAAAAGTTGATGACGGCAAGACAGGTGGCGGAACTGTTGGAAGTCAATCTCTCCACCATTTATCACTGGGTGCATATCGGACTTATCCCTTATGTCAAACTTGGGAAATGTGTCCGGTTTAAGAAATCGGAGCTTTTTCGGTGGATTGATAAAAATCTACGAAAGGAACGCATCTCTTTCAAAAAGGCAGAAAGAGTTCTCCAGCAATATCCTTCTTCGCGACAAAAGGAGTTCCTCGAATTTAAATGAAATATAACTTTTCTGATTTTACGAACAAGATCGCTGAGTCGATACCTTCACGTCTCGAAATTCGGAGCCCCCTCCTCGTCGGATTGTTGCTTGTGCTTTGTCTCGGGATGAATGTGGCCGTGCGACTTTTACCGGCTCAGCTTTCCGGCCTAAGACAGCAGGCGGTGCGCAATATAACCAGTCAATATTTGGAGGAGCAAGCCCAACGGCATGAGCAAGAAGAAGCAAGAGCTCAGGTCATGGAAACGCTCATTAGTACGGAAGAGCAGATTAGAAAGCATTCACAGGACTTTGGCAGGAAGGTTCAGGAAGAGTTTCTCAAACTTAAAGATCCCTATCAAGATGAAACAGGATTGACTTATTTACTTGAAGTCGATCCTTACACCTTGGCGCGAAAGACGGAAAATTTGATTAAAACGGGAATGCTGGGGGATGGACTTAAACAGGGTGTCGAAGAGTATGATTCCCAAATACTGGCTCCCGATGGTCCACAGCATTTTTTCTTTCATCTCAATACTACGCTTTACAAACTGATCCGTTTTTTTGTTCCGAATCTTACGCTCCCAAGCTTTTTCTTTTTCATACCGGTGTTTTATTCGTTTATTTTTTTACTGGCTTTTTACCTGATCGTTCGAACTTATTTTTCGGATCTAACGGCATTTCTTTCAGTTTTTATGATGGGATTTTCTCCTATCGTGCTCCACCGAAGCTGCGCGGGATGGTATGACACGGACGCTCTGAACCTGATGTTTCCGCTTTTGGTTGTGGGGTGTTTAGCGGAAGCGCTTCGAGATCCCTCCCGGATTTTACGGCTCGTTTTCTATTCTGTTGCCGGCGGGATTGGAGCTGCTATCTATTTTTATCACTGGCTGGGAGCAGGATTTA
>CAYULU010000037.1:0-13229 GCA_964445745.1 uncultured bacterium
TCCGGTATTGATGCCGATCCCGATTTTGACTTCCTTAAAAGGTTTTCCCTGGCTTTCGATTTTTTCTTTTCGCGCGGCATTGAATGTTTGAATAAAATCCCGCATTTCGAGTGCCGCCCGGCACGCATGCTTCGCATGATCGATATCGCCAAGAGGCGCGTTCCAGAATGCCATGATGCAATCACCGATGTATTTATCGATCGTTCCGTTATGTTTTAAAATAATTTCAGTCATGGGGGTCATGAAGGAATTCATGAAGTCCGTAAGTTCTTCAGCGCTCATGCCTTCCGCGAGAGTTGTGAATCCACGGATGTCCGTAAAAAGGAAAGACATCTCCCGTGTTTCGCCGCCGAGCTTTAGCTGTTTCGGATTTTTAGCAAGTTGGCCGACCAGAGCAGGGGAGAGATACCGGCTGAACGCGCTCCGGATTTGCCCGCGCTCGGCTTCAGTTTTCACAAACCGGATAAATGAAGAGACGAGATAAATCAGCAGGATAGATAGGGACGGTACGAGGGGGTCGATCAGCAGTTGTTTTTCAATGTACTGGTTCCACGAAAACCAAATTGCAAAGCCGATCGCCGACGCTCCCAGCAGTGCACACCAGACTGCGCCGACACTGGGCAGGAGCAGGAGCAGGAGGAGACCTAGGACAAGAATATACAGGAATTCTGCTCCCTCCGTCCAATCGGGACGATGGAGATAATCGCCGGTGAACATCTGCTCCGCGATCTGGGCGTGGACTTCCACGCCGGGTGCAAATGCGTTAAGAGGTGTCGGTCGAAGGTCTTTCAGACCGGTCGCACTGGTTCCCACAAAGACAAGTTTACCGTCGAGAATTGACAGGTCAAAATCAGCGGAGAAAATTTTCCAGGCGGGGATAAATCGCTCGGGTTTGTGTCCGGTATCGAAAAGCCAAATTCTTCCGTGTTTGTCGGTCGGGATATCCAGGAAGCCGGTTTTGATCGAGACAATCCCTGTTTTTTCTCCAAAAGAACGATGGCGGGTGGTTCCTGCGAGCGAGATTTTGTAGGCACTGACTTCCTGAAAAACTCTCATGGCTTCGAGCGCCAGAGAGGGATAAATTGTTTCCCCTAATCTAAAAAGTGTCGGTGCTCGTCGAACCATGTCTCTGTCGTCAGAGCTGACATTGAAATCTCCCAGCCCTCTAGCGGCATTTTCGAGGGCCGGAAGATTGGTGACTGCTCCCCGATAGGCCGGACGGATGTAATCGATGGCTTGGTCGCCTAATGTGCCGTGCTCAAGAACTCCGCCGAATTTAATGGCCGGAACATTTTTATTGGTTTCGTTGATTAAACCGAAGGCGAAAACAACGCATGCTTCCGAACTGACCTCGGCAAAAAGGGTATCATGATCGGGAAGTGCTGAAAGTTGTGCGCGAAGTTCCCGGAGTGCTGGGACATCAGGCCACGAGGCGATCACATTTTGGGGAGAGGTCCGATCGGGTTCGGCAAAAACAACGTCAAAGGCAAGGGTCTGGACGCCGGCCTTATGAAGACGGTCAACGAGTCTTGCGAGAATGGTGCGGGGCCACGGCCATTGGCCGAAGCGTTCGAGGCTTTTATCATCGATGTCGATAATCCGTACGGGGGTATCTTTATAAACGCGGGGATGGATACGCTGGTAATTATCAAAAACCATAATCCGGAAATCTTCGATCGGGGCAGGAAAGTGGTAGAGGAGGAAAAGGATGCCGGCAAGAAGCAGAGCAGGAACAAGATAGGGAAGTACCTTTCTCATGAACGGATTATAGCGCTTTTCATCTATGGTGCAACTCAGGATGTTACTTCAGGGAGGAGCATGCCCCATTTCTATCCTCCGATTTTTTAGAAGTGGTTTCATGAGGCCATTCTTTATTTTTCGGCTACTTGGACAACCACCGGTTGAAATACTTGTGGGCCCAACTCTAGCCGCTGGAGGGGTGGGACCCACTTTGCCGATCCAGGGTAAGTTTGATTTTTGAGGGAGGCTACGATATACTACGTCGATTTTCTTAAATACCTCAAACGTCTTAACTTAAGAATACTGAAGGAAATGGGAAAATGAGGAAGATTCATATCGGGCTTCTTGGGCTCGGGCAAATCGGCAGTGGTCTTTATGAGATTTTGACTTCGAAAAAGAAACAGTTTGAGCGGGAGCTTGGCGTTTCTTTTGAGATTACAAAAATTGCGGAGAAATATCCCAATCGCAAACGGAAAGTCCGCCCTCCGCAGGCTCTGATGACCCAAGACGCGGTCGAGGTGGTGCGTGACCCTTCAATCGATGTGATTGTGGAGCTGGTTGGCGGAACGACTTTTGCCCGGATGATCATCAAGGAAGCCCTCAAGGAAGGCAAGCATGTTGTGACTGCCAATAAGGCGTTGCTTGCCGAATACGGTGACGAGATTTTTGAATTGGCTCATCGCATGCGCAGGTGGGTCCGTTTTGAGGCAAGTGTCGGGGGTGGTATCCCTTGCATCAAGGCCCTTCGGGAAGGGCTTGTGGCCAACAATATCGAATCAGTTTATGCCATCATCAACGGGACGACCAACTACATTTTGACTCAGATGACGGAAACCGGCATGAGTTTTTCCGAGGCCCTCAAGAGTGCCCAGCAGAAGGGGTACGCGGAAGCGAACCCGACTCTCGATGTCGAAGGAGTGGATGCCGCTCACAAACTCGCCATCCTGGTGCGGTTTGCCTTCGGAGGCCGCGTGAAGTTCAGCGAGATTTATTCTGAAGGGATTACCCAGATATCCAGTGATGACATTGCCTTTGCCAAGGAATTTGGTTACGTGATCAAATTGCTCGCGATCGCGAAAAAAACAGAAAATGGCGTGGAAGCTCGGGTCCAGCCCACACTTCTTCCGAAATCCCATGTCCTGTCGAGCGTCAACCAGTCGTTCAATGCCGTCTTGCTTCGCGGAGACGAGGTTGGGGATGTGATGTTTTACGGCCGAGGGGCGGGACCTCATCCCACCGCAAGCGCGGTGATCGCGGACCTTCTTGATATTGCCAAAAATAATATCGAAGGCCCTGTGGATGATAAAACTGTCATTCGCGCGCTGGGGACCAGAATTGATATAAAAAACATTACCTCGATTCTTTCGCGCTACTACCTCCGGTTTTATGTCATTGATAAACCGAGTGTGCTCGCCCGGATTTCAAAAATTCTCGGGGCCCACCAGGTAAGTATTTCAGATGTTATCCAGCGGGAACGGAGTGAGGGGAAAGTGGTCCCCCTCATTCTTCTGACCCATGAATCACCGGAAAAGGATGTCCGCGCGGCTATTCGTTCGATCAATCGGTTGCCCTTTGTGAAAGGTGCGTCACAGGTCATACGGATGGAAGAAGCGGGAGCATAAGCGACACGGATCGTTTAACGATAGAAGGAGTGATATGTCCCCCGAGGTTGTTAAAAAAATAGGGATTATCGAGCGTTATCAGGAGTACCTTCCTGTGACCGAAAAAACCCCGATCGTTTCATTAAATGAAGGGAACACCCCCCTGATTCTTGCGGAGGCGCTCCCCAAAGAGCTTGGTCTGAAAAATGTCCGGATCTATTACAAGTTTGAAGGATTGAACCCGACGGGTTCTTTTAAGGATCGGGGAATGACGATGGCGATTTCGAAGGCGGTTGAGGCCGGCTCGAAGGCCGTGATGTGTGCTTCGACGGGGAACACGTCTGCGGCGGCAGCGGCGTACGCGACCCGATGTGGCCTGAAATGTTTTGTCTTGATTCCGGAAGGTAAAATTGCAAAAGGAAAACTGGTACAGGCCTTCCGCTACGGGGCAAAGACGATTATGATCAAGGGGAATTTTGATCAGGCCCTGGAGCTTGTAAAGGAAATGACGAATGACGGGAAGATCACACTGGTGAACTCGCTGAATCCGTACCGGATCGAAGGTCAGAAGACGGCCGCGTTTGAGATTGTGGATGATCTCGGAGATTCGCCAACCTATCATGCTATTCCTGTCGGGAATGCCGGTAATATTACGGCCTACTGGAAGGGGTATCAGGAATATAAAAAAGTCGGTAAATCCGGGACCCTTCCAAAAATGCTGGGGTTTCAAGCGGCCGGATCCGCGCCCATCGTACTGGGGCATTCCGTCAAAAATCCGGAGACGATTGCGACCGCGATCCGGATCGGAAATCCTGCAAGCTGGAAGACTGCTGTGGCGGCTCGTGACGAATCGGGAGGGTTGATTGACGCGGTGACGGATGAGGAGATCACAAAGGCTTATCGGTTTATTGCGGAGAAGGAAGGCGTTTTTGCGGAACCGGCATCGGCGGCGGGGGTCGCCGGAGTGATCAAACTGGCAAAGAAGAAATTTTTTAAAGAAGGGACGGTCCTCGTGATTACATTGACGGGCGCCGGGCTGAAAGATCCGGATTTCGCCTTGAGTTTTGACGATCCTGTCGATACGATAGAGGCCGATCTGGATGCGGTTAAGGAGGTTGTGTACTCATGAAATATATTGTGGTGACCATGTCGGGTGCCGCGGATCATCCCGCGGAAGAACTGGGCGGTAAAACTCCGCTTGAAGTTGCTAAAATTCCGCACCTTTCCTTCTTTACAAAATCGGGGAAGCTCGGTAACGCCAAAGTACTCCCGGAGCGTGTGCCTCTTGCGCCCGATGCGTCTCTTTTCGGACTGCTCGGTTACGGAGGCAGTCTTTACACTGGTCGGGGAGCGTTAGAGGCGGCCAATCTGGAGTTGACCCTGGATGATCACGAAGTTGCTTTTTGTATGAATTTTATTACCGAGGCGGCTGGTTTGTTGGCCGATTCAACCGCGGGAAGTATTTCGACCAAGGAATCCAGAGCGCTTATTAATTTTCTTAATAAAAAGATATCCAGTGATTTCGTCCGGTTTTTTGCCGGAACTGTGCATCGCCACATTGCGGTGATCAAGGATGCTCACGGTTTTGAGGCCCTCTCCGCGAAGACAAATTCTCCCGAAGACGTGATGGGACAAAAGATTGAGGATGTGCTTCCGAACGGAGCCGGAGAAGAATTACTCAAGAAATTGATGTTTGACGCAAGGTTGCTTCTCCAGGATCACGAGATCAACCAGGTCCGCGTGGATCTTGGCGAAAATCCGGCCAACATGATCTGGCTTTGGGGACAGGGGAAAAAGCCAACCTTGAAACCCTTGCGGGAACTTTATGACCTGACGGGCGGTGCCATGGTTGCCGTCCGGGAATATGCCAAAGGGCTTGGCCGCGTAGCGGGTTTGACGGTCATGGAAGTCAAGGAAGAGAATGAAGACCCTTCGGTTTTTTATGACAGAATTTCTAAAATAGCTCTCGATGCTCTGGAGGAAAAAGATTTTGTCTGTATTCATCTCCACCAGCCCGATGAAGCTGCCCGCGCCGGCGATCTTAAATCCAAGATCTCCGCCATCGAGGGGATTGATTATTTTGTATTTTCCAAAATTCGAAAATATTTTGAGAGGCAAAAAGAGGCGCGTCTTCTCATCACCCCTTGCCATGCGACTCTCTGGAAGATGAGGACGGCGGTCCGCGATAGTGTCCCGTTTACTGTGTTCGGGAAGAACATTATGGCCGACGGAGTGGAACGTTTTTCGGAAGTGACATCCAAAACTTCCGAGCTCAAAATTACGAAGAGCACAGAACTCATGCCCTTCTTTATAACAAAAGCTGCGTAACGTGTGACGCCGGTCAGGAACTACGAAAAATCGCGCATCGTATCCCGAAATATTTCCAGATCAAAAAAGTCATAAAATTCAGAGAGGGAAAAATGTCATTAATTGTACAAAAGTACGGAGGTTCTTCAGTCGCTAATTCTGAAAAAATCATGCGTGTTGCCGAACGGGTGATCCGGACCAAAAAGGCCGGGCATAAGGTCGTGGTGGTTGTGTCGGCGATGGGAGATATGACTGACGACTTGATCAAACTTGCGGATCGGATTAATAAAAATCCCGAGGACCGGGAGATGGACATGCTACTGGCGACTGGCGAGCAGGTTTCGATCGCGCTTCTGGCGATGGCCATCCATAAACTTGGGCATGAGGCGATGTCGTTTACCGGGTCGCAGGTGGGGATTATTACGGACACATTTCACAGCAAAGCCCGAATCCGGAATGTCAGTCCTGAACGAATTAAGAAGGCCCTTGAGGCCGGGAAGATTGTGATAGTGGCAGGTTTCCAGGGGAAGACGCCGGATGGGGAAATCACGACTTTGGGGCGCGGTGGCTCAGACCTGACGGCGGTGGCGCTTGCGGTGGCGTTGCAGGCAAGTCATTGCGAAATTTACACGGATGTGGACGGCATTTTTACGGCTGATCCGCGCGTGATTGCCGATGCAAAAAAAATAAACCAAGTCACCTACGATGAAATTCTGGAGCTCGCATCTCTCGGCGCCAAAGTCATGCACTCGCGGTCGATCGAAGTCGGTAAAAAATTTAACATGCCCATCCGGGTTTGTAATTCTCATAAAGACGTTCAAGGAACTCTCATCACGAAGGAGACAAAAAAAATGGAAGAAGTGGTTGTTAGCGGTGTCGCATTAGCCGAAGATGAAGCCAAGATTACCCTGTTTCGGGTGCCGGATCGACCTGGAGTTGCTGCGAAGATTTTTCAGGCCCTTGCGGATTCGAATGTGAACGTGGATATGATTATTCAGAACAAGACCCAAACGAACTCCACGGACGTTTCGTTCACTGTATTCAAAAACGAGCTTGCGAAGGCCATCAAGGTTGTCCAGGCCAACGCTCAGAAGCTTGGCGTCAAGGACATCGCCTGCGATGAAGATATCGCAAAGGTCAGCGTTGTCGGGATCGGGATGCGGTCCCATTCCGGCATTGCGTCTAAAATGTTCTCAACGCTCGCGAAGAACAAGATAAATATTGATATGATCTCGACCTCCGAGATCAAGATTTCTGTCGTGGTGGCCGGAGACAAGGGAAAGGTTGCGGCACGTGCTATCCATAAGGCGTTTGGGTTGGGGAAGAAATAAATGGCTCTGCCTGTGTCCCGCTGAAGCCAGCCCGGGGAAGATTGAATGATGAAGAAAAAAATCCTGTTTTACGATACAACTCTGAGAGACGGATCCCAAGCGGAAGGGATCAGTCTGTCTTCGAGTGACAAGGTGATGATCGCAAAGCGGCTCGACCAGTTCGGGATTCACTACCTTGAAGGCGGGTGGCCGGGATCCAACCCGAAAGACATGGAGTTTTTTCTCGCGATCAAAAAGGCGGGTCTTCGGCGCTCCAGGGTCGCAGCCTTTGGCTCTACGCGTCGGCCGCATGTAAATGTCAAGGATGATACCCAGCTCAAGGCTCTGCTTGATGCGGGAACAAAAACCGTTACCATTTTTGGAAAATCCTGGGATATGCATGTGACGGATGTTTTCAAGGTGTCGCTCAAAGAGAACCTTCTGATGATTTATGAAACCGTAGCTTACCTGAAAGATAAAAAAATCGAAGTTATCTACGACGCAGAGCATTTTTTTGACGGGTTCAAGGCCAATCCCGATTACGCGCTTAAGTCGCTCCAGCAGGCCGCGAAGGCGGGTGCTGACAACCTTTCACTCTGCGATACGAACGGCGGCACGCTTCCCCACGAAATTCGTCGTGCAATCCTGCGCGTCAAGCGAGTGGTGAAAACTCCGATCGGAATCCATTGCCATAATGATTCAGAACTTGCGGTGGCAAACTCGATCCAGGCAGTGGGTGAAGGTTGCACCCTTGTCCAGGGGACTGTTAATGGATTCGGGGAGCGATGCGGGAACGCAAATCTTGTGAGTATCATCCCGAATCTTCAGCTCAAGATGGGGATCCGGTGCTTCTCACCGTCTAAAATGAAAGAACTGACGTCCCTGGCTCATTATGTGGCGGAGATCTGCAATATGCCGCTTATGAACAACCAACCGTTTACGGGCCGCTCGGCGTTTGCTCATAAGGGCGGAGTTCATATTAATGCGATGACAAAGAATGCTAGAACTTATGAACATATTGAGCCAAAAGCTGTCGGGAACTACCGGCGTTTTCTGGTGTCCGAACTCGGGGGCAAGACGAATATTATGATCAAAGCCCGGGAGCTTGAACTGCATTTTCAGAAAGATTCCCCGGAATCGAAAAAAATTCTGACCGAAATTCAGCGTCTTGAATACGAAGGCTACCAGTTTGAGGCCGCGGAGGCGAGTTTCGAACTATTGGTCCAGCGGTTACTTGGGAATGTAAAGCCCCATTTCAAGCTCGAGTCCGTTTCTGTGCGGACGGAGGAAATCGGCGACAACAACCCTCGCTCGATCGCTGATGTCAAACTGACGGCAAAGGGGGAACAGCATTTTGAATCTGCGGAAGGAGATGGGCCGGTGAATGCGCTTGATTCTGCCCTGCGTAAGGCGTTGCGTAAAGCGTATCCCGCGATCGATGAAATTCATTTAACAGATTATAAAGTGCGGGTGGTGAACTCTGAGGCCGGAACCGCGGCAAAAGTCCGGGTTTTTATTGAATTTCAGGACAAAGTAAAGTCCTGGACCACGGTTGGTGTTCACGCAAACATCATCGAAGCCAGCTGGAAGGCACTAGTCGAGGCGATCGAATATAAATTGCATAAGGGATAGTACGGCGCGAAGGCATAAGGTGTACGGAGCGGAAGCTTCGACGACCTATCCTCTTACCCCGTACGCCGTACTGATATGGATCTAGACAAACAATATAACTCCAAGGAAGTTGAAGCGAAGTGGTACCGTCTCTGGGAGGAGAAGGGGTATTTCAGACCCCAGAGTGATGGAGCCACGGACATGGCGGATCGGGACGCGTATGTCATCGTCATCCCTCCCCCGAATGTGACCGGCATTCTCCACATGGGCCACGCCCTGAACAATACGATTCAAGACATTCTCGTGCGCTGGAACCGCATGAAAGGTAAGGCCGCCTTATGGATTCCGGGTGTGGATCATGCGGGAATCGCGACGCAGAATGTTGTTGAGAAAAAACTCGCCAAAGAAAAAAAGACGCGCTGGGATCTCGGCCGCGAAAAATTTCTTGAAGAAGTCTGGAAATGGAAACAGGCGCACGGCCATACGATTACACATCAGCTTCGCCGTCTCGGGGCCTCTTGCGACTGGACACGCGAACGTTTTACGATGGATGAAGGCCTGTCCCAGGCTGTGCGTGAAGCGTTTGTGACGCTCTATGAGCGCGGTCTCATTTACCGGGGGAATTACATTATCAACTGGTGTCCCCGCTGTCAGACCGCGTTGTCCGATGAAGAGGCGGCCCACAAAGATTTACAGGGCGGTCTTTACCACATCAAATATCCCCTGGTGGGTAAACAGGGCCCCTTTGAAAAAATGGGAGAAGATCACGTGGTGGTTGCCACGACCCGCCCTGAAACCATGTTGGGTGATACAGCGGTCGCAGTCCACCCCAAGGATCCCCGCTACCAGCATTTAATCGGTACGAAAGTCCTTTTACCTCTAGTGGATCGGGAAATTCCCGTTATCGCGGATGATTTTGTTGACCCGGAATTTGGGACCGGGATTGTTAAAGTGACGCCGGCGCACGATCCTAACGATTTCGCGATGGGGCTCCGCCATCAACTGGAACAGATTAACGTGATGACTCCGGACGGGAAGATCAATGAAAGCGGGGGTGTTTACGAGGGGATGGACCGTTTTGAGGCTCGGAAAAAAGTGGTCCACGATCTTGAAACTCTGGAACTTTTCATCAAACGCGATTCTCATCTTCATGCCGTCGGTCATTGCTATCGTTGTGATACGGTGGTGGAACCTTATCTTTCCAAACAATGGTTTGTGAAAATGCAGCCGCTTGCGGAAAAAGCGCTTAAGGCTCACGAGGAAGGGAAGACGGTTTTCTATCCGGATCGTTGGACCAAGGTCTATACGAACTGGTTGAGAAATATCCGCGATTGGTGTATTTCCCGCCAGATTTGGTGGGGGCATCAGATTCCGGCTTGGCACTGCGCGTTTTGCGCCGAAAGGACACAAAGCCACAAGGACACCAAGCCACGGGAAAGTCATGTGGCGTGCGGCGTGTGTCAGGAGCCAGGCGTGATTGTTTCTCGCGAAAAACCGTCCAAGTGTCCCACTTGTGGAAGCGCAGAACTCAAACAGGATCCCGATGTTCTCGATACCTGGTTTTCGAGCTGGCTTTGGCCGTTTTCGACGCTGGGATGGCCTGAAAAGACCGAAGATCTGAAGAAATTCTATCCGACGTCGGATCTTATTACGGCCCCGGAGATTATCTTTTTTTGGGTCGCCCGTATGATTATGGCCGGGCTTGAATTTATGGGGGAAGTGCCGTTCCAGCGAATTCATATTCACGGAACAGTGCGGGCCGCCAACGGGCTCAAAATGTCCAAGTCGCTTGGAAATTCGATAGATCCGCTTGAAGTCATTGAGGAAATGGGCGCCGATGCCCTGCGGTACAGCATGATTATGCTTTCCGCCCAGGACGTCTATCTTTCCCGCGAAAAATTTGAAGTCGGACGTAATTTTACCACCAAAGTCTGGAATGCCTGCCGGTTCGTTCTGATCCAACTGGAGGACATGAAAGATGCGTCCACCGATCCGAATCAGTTTAAGGAAATGAAATTATCACTTCCCAGCCGTTGGATCCTCTCCCGGCTTGAGGAGAAGACGGCGGAAATTGAAAAACACCTTTCAGAGTTCGGACTTTCCCAGGCGGCGAGCGAGCTTTACCATTTTGTATGGGATGATTTCTGCGATTGGTACATTGAGCTCGCGAAGCCGATGATGCAAGGGGCGGATATCGTGCTAAAAACCGAGACGCAAAAAGTGCTTTTCTTTGTATGCGAAAGAATGCTTCGTCTTCTCCATCCCTTTATGCCGTTTATGACGGAAGAAATCTGGCAGAAGTTTAATGCGAAGGTCACGAGCCGTGGGTCGGAGAGTATTATGTTCGCTGAATGGCCGCACGAGACAGAAGGCCGGTTTCATAATTCCGAAGCCCAAAAGGCAGTGTGCCTTTTACAGAATGCTGTAAGCGGGATTCGTGATCTTCGGGCGCGTTTTCAAATTTCTCCGGCAACCAAACTTAAAGCTGTGATTGCTTGCAAAGAAAAACCGATCCTTGAAACGCTCCGGGAGTTTGAGCGGGAAGTTAAGGTGCTGGCCAGGCTTGAGAGACTTGAATTAGTTGATGAGTTTAAAAAAACCGGGGCGATGGTCGCCAATGCATTTGCGGATTTTGACGTTTTTATTTCAGTCGAAGGACTTCTGGATCTTGAAGTAGAGAAAAAACGAATTCAGAAAAAAATGACAGAGGCCGAGACCTGGCTGGCTTCCATCCAAACAAAACTTACCAACCCCAACTTTGCGGAGAAAGCTCCCGCTGATATCCTGGAGAAAGAAAAAGAGAAACTTGAACATGCGAAAAAACTTCTCGTATCCTACCAAGCGCAACTTGCCGACCTCGACTAGGGCTGTACTGGCCGATCACGGGGCCTATGGTCATCCTCTTCCGGTTTCACGGCGGACTTTGAATTTTCTGCGTGAAGCGCTTCAGGAAGATATCGGACGGGGGGACGTGACATCCAACCTGCTTATCCCGCCCCATGCCCGGGGTAGCGCTCGCGTGATTGCCAAAGAAAAGGGGATTTTTTGCGGGCAGAGGCTTGTGATGGAACTTTTTAAGATTGCTGACCCTGCCGTGAAGCTGGAATTCAAGGTCCGGAACGGGGACAAGTTACGGCCCGGAATGGTTGCGTTCAAGATGCACGGGAACATTCGTTCCATTCTGAAAGTGGAACGGACTATGGTGAATTTTATCAGTCATCTTTCGGGCATTGCGACCAAGACCCGGCTTTTTGTTAATAAGGTCAAAAACTATCCTGTCATCATTCTTGATACGCGAAAAACTACGCCTGTTTGGCGAGAACTGGAAAAGGTCGCGGTGCAGGTGGGGGGCGCACAAAATCATCGGCAAGGGCTTGATGAGTATGTTTTTGTGAAAGAAAATCACCGGATTCACGGATCTCTCAAAAAGCTTCGAAGCCGTCCCGGGCAGTTTGAGATAGAAGTTCGAAGCCTTGGGGAGCTTTGGGAGGCGATTCAGCTGAAACCCCAGGTTATTTTGCTTGATAACTTTACCCCGAAAGAGGCAAAAAAAGCGGTTGAGATCGTTCGCAGGGAAGCCCGCGGAATTTTTCTTGAGGCCTCGGGCGGGATTACTCTTGATAATGTCCGTAAGTATGCCATGGCCGGCGTTGACACGATCTCGGTCGGTTCCCTCACCCACTCTGTCAAAGCTGTTGATTTTTCCCTTCTGGTCGATTAGCGCGGTGGGTTCGCTGTTCCCTTCGAACTGTGGCAAAGCGGGTTTGGGGTGAAGTATGAATAATTTTAAATTGATATCGGCTATGACCCCGAAGGGTGACCAACCGCAGGCGATAGCAAAGCTAGTGGAGGGGTTTCGGGCAGGGAGGCGGGAACAAGTGCTGATGGGCGTGACCGGCTCCGGAAAAACGTTTACCATGGCGCAGGTCATCGCGAAACTTGGGAAACCGACACTTGTTATCTCGCACAACAAAACACTGGCCGCCCAGCTTTATTCCGAGCTGAAAGATTTTTTCCCCGAAAATGCGGTTGAATATTTTGTCTCTTACTATGACTATTACCAGCCCGAAGCCTATATTCCGCACACGGACACTTACATTGAGAAAGATGCTTCGATTAATGACGATCTTGACCGTCTGCGGCTTTCGGCCACGAGTTCTCTTCTTTCCCGGAAAGATTGCATCATTGTCTCAAGCGTGTCCTGCATCTACGGGCTGGGAGCCCCGGAGGACTGGCAAGGCCTTCTCATCACGATCACCAAGGGAGAACCGGCCGAACGTGACAAGTTCCTTTCCGGGCTGATTAATCTCCAGTATGAACGTGTGGACACCGAATTGAAACGCGGGGCGTTTCGGGTGCGCGGTGGAAGGGTCGATCTTTTTCCATCGTACGGGGAAAATCCGTACCGAATTGATTTTGGGGTGGAAGCGATTGAGAGAATTACGTTGCTGGATCCCCTTAAATTTGCAGCGATCCGGGAAATTGACAAACTTGCGGTTTATCCGGCCAAGCACTTTGTGACACCAACGGAGCGACTTGAGGGCGCCCTTGTATCCATTGAACAAGAAATGAAGGCCCAAGTGAAGAAACTGACCGGGGAGGGAAAGGATCTTGAGGCGAAGCGACTTGAGTCGCGAACGCTGTATGATCTGGAAATGCT
>CAYULU010000037.1:13329-15209 GCA_964445745.1 uncultured bacterium
CCGCTCAAATTTCCTGAATTTGAAAATAAGGTCAAACAATGTCTTTATGTGTCAGCCACTCCCGGGCCTTACGAGATGGGGCGTTGTCCTGAAGTAGTCGAACAGGTTATCCGTCCCACCGGGCTGATGGATCCGGTTATTGAAGTTCGCAAGACACAAGGCCAAATTGATGACTTGATCGGGGAAATCAGGATTCGGGCAAAAAAAAGCGAGCGGACGCTTGTCACGACCATTACAAAAAAAATGGCCGAAGACTTAAGCCGCTATCTCAAGGACCTTGGGATCAAAGCAAGCTATATTCACTCTGAATTTGATGCCTTTGAACGGGTTGAAATCTTGCGCGACCTGCGGCTTAAAAAATATGATTGTGTCATCGGGGTCAATCTTCTCCGGGAAGGTTTGGACTTGCCCGAGGTTTCTCTGGTGGCGGTGCTTGATGCCGACAAAGAGGGATTTCTGCGGAGCGATGTTTCGCTGATCCAGATTGCGGGTCGGGCGGCGCGTCATGTGAACGGCAGGGTGATCATGTATGCCGAAAAGGTGACGGATTCTATGCGGCGAGCCATTGGCGAAACCGCTCGCCGGCGGAAAGTTCAGGAGGAATATAACCGAGCGAACGCTATTACGCCTACGGGTATCATGAAGGAAATCCGGGAGGGCATTGAACGTTGGAAAAAGGCTGAAGAACTTGTGCATGATGTGATCCATGAATCAAAGTCCGAATATCAAACGAAAAATTATCTTGCATTTCTCAAAACGAGAATGGAAGCGGCCGCTCGCGCCCTCGAGTTTGACAAGGCCGCCCGCTATCGCGACGAAATCCGGAAACTTGAATCGGAAAAGACAGGGAAGGACAACCCTCAGAAGGGCAAAAGGAAAGCGGTCGGGAAGAAGCGGTTTAAATAATGTTTACTTCGGGCGCGAGTTCGATCCCGAAAGTTTCTCTGACAGAGCTTTGCACATTGTAGGCAAAGGCAAGAATTTCTTTGGCTGTTGCCGCGCCGTAATTGACGATCACAAGGGCCTGTTTTTCGTAACAGCCGGTATTCCCCACTCGTTTTCCTTTCCAGCCACATTGTTCGATGAGCCATCCGGCGGAAATTTTGATTCCCTGAGAATCTTTGAACCAAGGAATCTTGGGATTTTTCTTAATGAATTGTTCGGCCCTTTTTTCTGTCAGGATAGGATTTTTAAAAAAACTTCCCGCATTCCCAAGAAGAGTGGCGCTGGGAAGTTTTGTCTGCCGGATTTCTGCAACGGTTTCACTGACTAATCGGGGTGAGAGGGTCTTGGGATTTATCGTCTCCAGTTTTGTTTTCAAGTCGCCGTAACTGACAGCGGGCCGATAAGTGACACCGGGGGCTGAGAGGTCAGATACTCTCAGGGATACTGTAATGAGAGCATACCGCCCTCTGAGTTCATTTTTAAAAATGCTGTTTCGATAGCCAAATCGGCATTCTTCAGGGGTGAATTTACGGGTCTTGCCGCTTTCCAGATCCATAGCCTCAAGTTCCTCACATACATCCTTCAACTCGATTCCGTAGGCGCCGATATTTTGTACGGGGGAAGCCCCGACGGTTCCGGGAATCATGGAAAGATTTTCGAGGCCCGCAAGGTTTTGTCGCAGGGTCCAGTCCACGAGTTCCTGCCAGTCGACCCCGGCGCCCGCACGGATGATAGCGTACCCATCCTGTCGTTTTGTGATTTCGATCCCAGGGATAGCTATCTTGATAATCAGGCCTTCAAAATTTTTTGTGAAAAGGACATTGCTTCCACTTCCCAAAACAAACTTTTTGTGACTGCGAAAAACGGAATGCTGCAGGATCTCAAGGATTTCGACCGCGGAACGCACCTCGGTGAAATAACGCGTCTGCACAGGG
>CAYULU010000038.1:0-15092 GCA_964445745.1 uncultured bacterium
TGATTTTGAGCGTTTCTGCAACCCAAAATCTTCAGGATCCGAACATGATTTTTGCCCACGGGATCTCGCTGTTTCTCGCGAAGACAGGGATCCCCCAGGAACTTGCCCTGAATTTTGCGCTCTTGGCGTTCGCGACCTTTGTCTATGACACCCTGGATGTTTCGACAAGACTCGGTCGGTATATTTTTGAGGAGCTTACCGGATGGCGCGGGAAATGGAGTCCCTATGCCGCGGCGTTCATCACGCTGGTTTTGCCGGCCATTTTTGTGACGAGCAAGACGACGGATGCCTTGGGGAATGTGATCCCGGCATGGAAAATGTTCTGGATGGTTTTTGGCTCAAGCAACCAATTACTTGCCGCGCTTGCGTTACTGGGAGTCAGCCTGTGGCTTTTTAAAAGCGGCAAGAACATACTCGTCACCCTTCTGCCGTCACTGTTTATGACCCTTGTTGCCATCGCCTCGCTTTTTTTTATTCTCAAGCCCTGGTTCCTGGAAATGATTTCCTCCGGTAATTTTCTTTGGAACCCCATGGCCATCACGGCCGTGGGCTTGTTTTTTCTGGCCTGTTTTTTGTTTTGGGAAGCCTTTGGAATTTTGTGCAAGACAAAACCACAGCGTCCGATATAAAATGAAAAAAATAAAAGGAGTTGATTTGAAATGAGAAAGCGTGAAGCAACAGACCAGGGCAATCGCAGGAAGTATGTCCGGGTCGACGTTTATGCGGTGACCCGGTATTTTTGTCCTGTTCGGGACAAGGACGTGGGCGTGCAAACGCGCATCTCCGACATTTCAGAAGGCGGGGCGAAACTGGTGACCTTTGAAGAAGGGATTCCAGTCGGCACAATGATTTCGATGTGCTTTCAGCTACCCCATCAGGAAAATGTTGTTGTCAAAATTGAAGGCGTCGTTCGTTATAGTGGATTTGTGGAGCAGGATCTTTTCCGAACCGGTATTGAATTTACCAAAATTCACAAAAAAGATATCGAAATGATTCGCGAATATATTTACAGCCGAACCCGCTAGGGAGGAACAACTAAGACGACGGGCCGATCAGGTCTTTAACGAACTGGTTCCGAAGGGTTTCAAGGTTAATGGGTTTAGTGATGTATTCCGATGCCCCGGCCGCCAAGGCTTTTTTTACTGTGTCTGGTTCCCGGTCTGCGCTTAAGACAATCACCAGAGTTTGCGGGCAGGTCTGGTGTAATTCCTTCAGAATTTCAAGGCCGTTCAGTCCGGGAAGGCCGAGATCCAGGATGACGAGGTTGGGGATTTCTTTTTTGACAAGCGCAAGACCGTCAGGGCCGTTGGGAGCGCCGTAGGTGGCATATCCTGCTTCGAGAAGGGAGCTCGAAACCATTTTCAGGATTTCAGGCTCATCGTCAATGACGACTACTTTTTTTGCCATGAGACCTCCGTTCGATGGCATTCATTATAAAACAAGATCTTGCGGAAAAGAAATTTTATGTCGTAAACCGGTAGAACGGTTGCTATCATACCCTAGGGAAAAAATGGAGAGTCCTTATGATTTCGAGTTTCTTATATAAAAAAGGCGCTGCTGTCGAATCAGATCTTTCGCGTGCCAGCATGTTGGCCGCACGCCAGGAAAAGGGCAGTCTTCTTTGGGTGGATTTTGAAAGTCCCAGTGAATTCGAAGAAGAAACGCTGGTCGAGATTTTTAATTTTCACCCTCTGGCGGTTGAGGATTGTATTACAGACCAGTCTCAGCCCAAGGTTGATGATTACGAGGAATATCTTTTTCTCGTGGTTCATGCGGTCACGATGTGCGAAAAAGGCAAGCATAAGGAGCTCTCCACCATCGGGTTGAATATTTTTATCGGAGAAAATTACGTTGTCACTTTCCACAAGGACCCAATCCCGGGGATTGCGCAGGTGCGGGAGGTTATCCAAAAGAAGGCGCAGGTGCTGATGGGAGGGACTTCTGATCTTCTGGCCCACTCAGTCCTGGATCATTTGGTGGACGGGTACATGCCGGTTTTGCACGAATATGACACCAAAATCGATGCCCTTGAAAAGCATATGTTTGAAAACGGATCCAAGGATTATTTAAACACGCTTCTCCAGATCAAGCAGGATATCTTTACACTGCGCCGGGTGATCGCCCCCCAGCGCGATACGCTTTATTCTCTCACTCGAAACCCGACCCGGTTTATCAAAACAAAAAACCTCATGTATTTTCGTGACGTGTACGATCATCTTTTCAGGATTCAAAGTATGGCGGAAAGTTATCAGGACACATTAAACAGCATTCTCCAGGTCTATTTTTCCTACACATCGACCAAGCTGAATGAAGTCATTAAGCGATTGACGGTGCTTGCGACGATCACGATGCCGCCGGTCATTGTGGCGAGTATCTACGGCATGAATTTCCGGCATATGCCCGAACTCGAATGGCCGTTTGGATATGGTTTTGCTCTCGGGCTCTGTGTTATCTCCTCCCTGGGGATGCTTCTTTGGATGAAATTTAAGAAGTGGATCTGAAGGTTGCACGGAGCAAGGAGACATGAGCCCGGCGAAAGAACTTCCTTCTTCTAATCAATCGCTTTATGGTTTGACCCCGCCTGAAATCGAATCCCTGGTTGTGGCGGCCGGGTTTCCCAAATTCCGAGCTTCTCAAATCCTCGACTGGCTTTACAAAAAAAACATTCTTTCCTGGGACGAGATGAAGAATCTTCCGAAAGAAGTTCGTAACGTCCTTGCTTCAAAATATTCTCTCACTGTCCTTGAAAGGGTCGAAGCGGGGGAAGCTCGGGGTGAAGGGATGGACAAATACCTGTTTCGTAGTCCGGACGGACATTTTCTGGAGAGCGTCCTCATTTCCTCCCGGAGGGAGCGGGAAACGGTTTGTGTCTCAACACAGCTGGGTTGTCCTGTGAAGTGTGCGTTTTGCGCAAGTGGTAAAGGCGATTTTATCCGTAACCTTGCGGCCGGAGAGATCATAGAACAAATTGTCCAGATTTCGGCAAAAAGCGGCCGACGAATCACGAATGTCGTTTTTATGGGCATGGGGGAGCCGCTTGAAAACTTTGACGAAGTGATGAAGGCGCTGGACATTCTCACCGCTCAATGGGGCTTTGAAATGGGGGGACGAAAGATTACCCTTTCCACCTGCGGAGTGACGGACCGGATTTATGAATTTGTAAGGCGCACGGAAGGAAGAATCCGTCTTTCGGTTTCTCTGCATTCCCCGGAGGACGAATCGCGTAGCCGGTTAGTTCCTTACAACAGAAAATATCCTCTCCGGGAGCTCCTTGCGGAGCTTGAGAAAGTTCATCGAGCCCTTAAGCGCGACATCACATTTGAATATACCCTGATCGAGGGAGTCAATGATTCGGTAGAAGATGCCAAAAAGGTCGCCCAGCTTGCCCGACCCCTTCGGGCCAAAATTAACCTTATTCCCTACAATCCGATCCGGGAAATTGTGTGGAAGACTCCGCCTGAAAAACAAATGGATCTTTTCCGCGAGACCCTCGAAAAAGCAGGAGTTCGTTCGACCTTTCGAAAAACGGCAGGTCGTGAGGTCGATGGCGCATGTGGGCAACTCCGGTTGGACAGAATGTCTAACCGGTAGCGCGACACGCAACGGTCAACGTTGAACCTTATTGCACAAACTAACGGTCATTCGAACCAGGTGATCCAGCTCGTCCAAGAGGAACGTCTTATGGGCGGCAGACAAATAATTCAATTCACCGGCAAGAATGGTCTGGGTTTCTAATTCTCCCATGGACCCTAAAGCCACATTAAGAAATTGCTGAAATTCCTTGCCGTGTTTGCGTCGATAGCCTTCTGCAATATTACATGGGATCGACACGGCGGCGCGTCGCATTTGGGAGACGAAGCCACAAAGTTCTTCTTTTGGGAAAACGTTTGTTACCTCGTAAATTAACTTCGCCAACGAAATTCCTTTTTGCCATATTGCAAGATCCCGGAATGTTTTATATGTTTTTTGAGAATCTTGTGTTCCATTGCTTTTGACGGCAGACTGCTGGCCGGATGAATGAGCTTGCTTATTTACTTGAGGGGGACACTTTCTTTCATTCCACAAATTTTGTTTATTCCTTTGATGGTTGTTGCTGTTTCGTCCCAAGTTATTGTTTTCCATGTTGTTCTCCTTGTTTTCAGTTATGGGTGTATGCCGTTGCGCTTTGCGCGTTGAGCGTTGCGTCCGGGTTTGAAAAAATCCATAATCTATTTAGTTCCACATTCCGTTCGTAAATTTCTTCCAGACGTTTTGAAAGGAAACCGTCGGTCAAGGCATCCAGGAGGGCGGAGAGTTCGTCGAGCCGGATCAGGCGTTCCAGGTGCTCCTGTTCCGAAAGAGAAGGCGTGTAAACGAGATCAATCTGAAGACGTCTTCTCTCGTAATAGATACGCGTGGTCTCGGAAAGGATGTCACGTCGAAGGTCGACCATGAGTTTTTCCCGTGAATCGATGGAAGTTTGCGACGAGCTGAAAAGGGCGTCACCGAGATCCCAGCTTATATCGGTATCAAAGGTCTTGTTGACGTCTTCGGGGCCTGTGATGAACTTCCCGCTGTAAGTGCTGAGCGATGAATTACGGTACATCGTTTTCCCGAACGAAAGAGAAGGAATCAGTGCGGCGGCGCGTGACGCGGCATGCCACCGCCGGGTTTTCCAGTTGGAAACATTGGCGTAGCGGATCGCTTCACGCTGGATATCCCGGGCGGAAGGTTCCAGGGTGATAAGTTTTTTGAAAATTTCAAGAGTTTCTGCCCCGGGCATAAATAACGACATGGTCTCAGGTGCCTCCGGAGAAAAGGGGTATTGAACAAAGCCGTCTCCCGTGATGGCCGCAAGGGTCGACTCATTCATGATCGCAAGACTTCTTGAGTTGGCCCGGGCAAGTCCCTGGGAGAGTGCCCGCCAGGATTTTTTTCCGGATTGATACTGAAAAACACCCCGGGGAGTTGCGGCAAAGAGAAGGTTTGTTTTTTCCGAGAAAACAAGATCAGCAATGACGGTGCTCTGCAGGCCGCTTTGAGGGAGGGGGAACCAATTTAGCCCGCCGTCAGGCGTTTCAAAAACTCCGTCATCGGTTCCGAGAAAAAAATGACCGCTTGCGGCCGGAGCCTCGATCAGTTCAAAAATCCTGGTATGGTAAAAAACCGTGTGGTTATCCACCGGTTCTTCGGCTTCAAGAAAATCTTTTTCTTTTTGAGAGAGTTCAAAAACGGGCTTTGGCGAAATTTCACGCTGAACAAGATAAATAGAATTTCCGCTTCCGATGAACAATCGGTCTTCAGCATAATGAAGCAGTGGGACGGCTTTTTCAGAGGGAACGAGTTCGGAACGCGACCAGGTTTTGCCGGAGTTTTCGGTGAGCCAAAGGCCCTTGGAAGTGCCTGCAAACCAGAGATTGGGGTTGGCCGGGTCGAGAGTAAACGAAAGCGGACTTTTATCGAGGTTTCCCCCGCTTGAATAAAACGGGGCCCACGCTCCTGAACGGAGATCTCCCATCAGGATTTCTTCAGGGGTCAGGACAAAGACCTGGTCCGGAAGGAGCGGAAACGTGAGGATTTTTTTAATATTTGCCTGACGGCCGGCCGATGACCAGAGCATGTGCCAACCCGATGACGAAGATCGTTCGAAAATCTGGGAACGATTGGCCACGAGAAAGCGCGTATGATCCTTCGGATGAGCGGCCAAGCAAACGAGCTCACCTCCCGCGAAGGAAGGCTGAAGTGGTTTTATCCACGATGATTCGGCCGAGGGTTGGAAGGCTGAAATTATCCACCAGATTGTGAAAACGGGTAACCATGTGTTTCTTTTTAACGAAAGCATAGGATCCTCCAGATATTCATATTTGTCATAAAATATATACATAATATATAATATTGTCAAGTTTCTCTTTCTGTTTTTTTATAACCTGAAAATTGCTAGGCGCAAGATTCTGATTTTGACGGAAAAAAGAGACTTGCCGGGTTGTATTCAGCGGTGTTCTTTGCTATAGTGCCGGGCACTATGGGCTTTCGATGCGGTATTGTTGGGCTTCCCAACGTAGGTAAATCCACGATTTTTAACGCTTTGGCCAAGGCACACGCCGCGGCGTCAAACTACCCATTCTGCACTATTGAACCCAATGTCGGAATGGTTCCCGTGCCAGACCCTCGGCTGACGGAATTGTCAAATCTTTACCATCCTCAAAAGACCACACCCACGACTGTCGAGTTTTATGATATTGCGGGGCTTGTGGCCGGCGCATCCAAGGGGGAAGGACTTGGAAACCAGTTTCTTGGGCATATCAAGGAGGTCGAAGCCATCCTTCATGTCGTTCGCTGTTTTGAAGACCCCAACATTGTGCATGTTGCCTCTACGGTTGATCCGGTGCGGGACATTGAGGTGATTGATACCGAGCTTTGTCTCAAAGACCTGGATACGATCAATGTGAGGTATGAAAAGACCGAAAAACTGGCAAAGACGGGAGATAAAGACGCCAAAGAAAGAATGCCGGTTTACGCAAAAGCGAAGATAGCGCTCGAGGCCGGAACGCCGCTTCGCCGGGCCGGATTTACAGATGAAGAAAAAAAACTTCTTAAGGATATGGCCTTTTTAACCTTGAAAACCGTGCTTTACGGGGCCAATGTGGCCGAGACTGATCTCCCGTCAGGCGGGTCTCATGTTGATGAAGTACGGAAAAAAGCGGCAGAGGAAAACGCGGAAGTCGTTGTTATTTCCGGAAAAGTTGAATCCGAACTCATCGACCTGGGCGAAGAAGACCAGCAAGTTTTTCTCAAGGAGTTAGGGCTTGTTGAGTCCGGTCTCCATTCGCTCATTCGTGCGGGCTACAGGGCTCTCAACCTCATCACGTATTTTACCGCCGGAGAAAAAGAAGTCCGCGCCTGGACCGTCCGGAACGGGGCCAAGGCTCCTGAAGCCGCCGGCGTGATCCATTCAGACTTTGAGCGCGGGTTTATTCGTGCGGAGGTGATGCGTTGTGAAGATCTGCTTCAGTATAAGACCCCCGCGGCCGTGAAGGAAAAAGGCCTTTTGAGGATTGAAGGAAAAGATTACGAAGTCCGGGACGGCGATACCATGCTTTTTCGTTTTTCGGTCTGACCTAAAATCGAGCATGGTGTACGGCGCCCAGCATACAGAATGATGGTTTTCGCCGTACTCCGTACGCCTAAAAGCCTTACTAAATCGTAGATAAACCCATCGTTATGTTTTACAATAATTGCCATCATGACAAACCCTTTTTACGCCATCTACCGCGATTTCAGGGCCTGCTTCGACCGGGATCCGGCCGCGCGAACGCCGCTCGGGATTCTGGAAGTTCTTTTCCTTTATTCGGGCTTTCACGCGGTGCTTTTTTACCGGTTTGCAAACGTGCTTCACAAACTCAGGATCCCTTTTATTCCCCGGTTCATTTCTCAGCTTGCGAGATTTCTGACAGGCGTTGAAATTCATCCGGGGGCACAGATCGCCCCGGGATTTTTTATCGACCATGGTATGGGAGTTGTCATCGGTGAGACGACGATCATCGGGGAAAATGTCACCATCTATCAGGGGGTCACGCTTGGTGGCACGGGGAAAGAGCGAGGGAAACGGCATCCGACCCTCGGTCATAATGTGGTGGTTGGAGTCGGAGCAAAGATCCTCGGCAATATCCGGATCGGAAACCATGTCAAAGTCGGCGGCGGCTCGGTCGTGATCCATCCTGTTCCTGATTACTGCACCGTTGTCGGAGTCCCCGGAGAGATCGTCCGGATTGACGGAAAGAAACCCGAACTCATCGACCTGGAGCATGGGGATCTTCCAGATCCGGTGAAGGAGCTCAGAAACCGGCTCCGCGCACTCCAGAAAGAAGTCGATCAGATTGAGGCACAACACAAAGGCGCGCGGAACGCTCAACGGTCAACAGACAACGAAAAAGATGGTTAACCGATTACATTGCGCGTTGCGCTTAGGATTTGCCCGGAGATGAGTGGATCTTCTAGATTAAAATCGCATTCAAAAGTGATCGTTTATTCTGACGGCGGAGCCAGAGGAAATCCGGGTCCCGCCGCTGTTGGCGTTCTGGTGTGTGACGAGCAAGGTCATAAGTTGGGTGATCACAGCGAAGTGATTGGTGAGGCGACCAATAATGTTGCCGAGTATACGGCGGTCCTTAGGGGGCTTACGCTTGCGGCGGAACTGGAAGGTTCGGAGGTAGATTATTTCCTGGACAGTGAACTTGTGGCGCGTCAGCTTTCCGGAATCTATAAACTGAAAGCGGAACATCTGCGTCCGCTGTTTGTGGACGTAAAAGAAAAAGAAAAAAAGTTTAAACGAGTGACCTACTTTCATGTTCCGCGAGAGCATGAAAAAATAAAATATGTCGATAAACTTGTTAATATCGCACTGAATAAGGCGGGTCATTGATCTTATGGATTGGGTTACGGCATGTATCGGGTTGATGGGCGGGTTTGCGGGAGGGCTTCTCGGAGTTGGCGGCGGCACGATTTATCTGCCTCTCATGGTGATGCTGAAAGGGATGGACGTCCACCGGGCGGTCGGGACGTCTCTTTTTGTGATTGTTTTTACGGGGGCCTTCGGCGCTTTTTTCCATCATAAGGCCGGCATGGTGGACGTAAAGATGGCGCTTTTGATGGGGATCTTCAGCGTTGCGGGTGTGTGGGTAGGCACAAAAATTTCAGTGGGCACGGACCCGGCGCTTCTCAGAAAAATCTTTTCGGTGTTTCTTGTGGTCATGGCCATTAAACTTTTCTTCACTAAATAACTTTCCGGAGGGTTTCAATGAAAACAGTTCTCGTTT
Source organism: uncultured bacterium (assembly GCA_964445745.1). Taxonomy (GTDB): domain Bacteria; phylum Omnitrophota; class Omnitrophia; order Omnitrophales; family Aquincolibacteriaceae; genus UBA1443. The sequence goes on from CAYULU010000038.1 coordinate 8,796, forward strand.
CCAAACAGGGGAGTATCAAAACGGACATCCTTTTTATGGGTGTTTTTAAAAATGAAAAAAAACCGGGTTCCATAAAAAAAATAGAACCCTTGTTCGCCAGGATCCTGGAGGCTGCCGTGAAGAAGGAGCGATTTTCCGGAAAATCCCAGGAAGTTTTCGCTTCGTTCCAGACCTCTTACCGGCGTGCCTCGGAGGTCGTTGCGATCGGCCTCGGCGATAAAAAGGATTTGAAGGCAGTCACCCTCCGCAAGATTGCCGGGAAAATTGTTGAGGTTGCAAGCGCGCGAAAGGCCTCGAAGATCCGCGTGATGGCGGATACTTTTCTGGGCGGTGTTCTGGAAGCGAAAGATGTTGCCGCGATCTTTACAGAGATTGCCGGTCTCGCGGCATACCGGTTTTTCCGTTATAAGACAAAAAAGAAAGATGAGCTCCCGAAGTTTCCGGAAACCATGGAGCTGGTTTTTGACGATAAGGAAATTTTGAAAGAGCTAAAACCGGTTGTCAGCCGGGCTGAAATGATCGCGAAAGGCGTCGCTTACGCCCGGGATCTTAATAACGAGCCGGGCAACGTCATGAATCCTCCGCGACTGGTTGAGGAATCCAGAAGTCTTGCGAAAGAAAAGGGATTGAAGTGTACGGTCCTTGGTCTTCCCGAACTGAAAAAGCTCGGAATGAACGGTATTCTGGCGGTTAATCAAGGAAGCGTGACTCCTCCGGCGCTGATTATTCTGGAACATGGGGAAGAATATAAAGCGAAGGGAACAGTTTGTTTGGTCGGGAAAGGCGTGACGTTTGATACGGGCGGGATCTCGATCAAGCCGTCGAAGGGGATGGAAGAAATGAAGTTTGATAAATCGGGCGCCATTGCTGTCATCGCAACCCTGGGGCTTCTGGCAGATCTGAAGCTGCCGATTCACGTGGTCGGGATTGCGCCCTGTGTGGAAAATAATGTGGCAAATGATCCTCAACGGCCCGGCGATATCATCAAGATGTATAACGGGAAAACTGTGGAGGTACTCAACACGGATGCCGAAGGGCGACTTATCCTTGCGGACGCGCTTTCGTATTGTGAGAAATTCAAGCCGGTTGCCATCATCGATGCGGCGACGCTTACGGGACTTTGCCATTACACATTTGGTGACAAGGCGTGCGCGATTCTTGGAACGGACCAGAAGCTGATTGATGTGATACGCGAAGCCGGAGAGAAAACCGGGGAGCGATGCTGGCAACTTCCCCTTTGGGACGATTACGCGGATGCGATCAAGGGGAATCATTCCGACATTAACAATACCGGCGATGGTTACGCGGGGACGATTACGGCCACGCTGTTTCTCAAAGAATTTGTCCCGGCCAAGGTTTCGTGGATCCATCTTGATATTGCGGGAACGGCTTATACGGCCAAAAATCGTTACGATTGTCCTAAAGGGGCGACAGGATTTGGGGTCAGACTTTTTGCCGAACTTCTTTCAAACTGGAATCGCGAAAACTGTCTCAGCGCGTAATCTAAAAAACACCAGCCGTCAAAGCCGGGTTCTCGAATCCTGTTTTTAAATGGGTGAAGTTTAAAGTTTTTGCCTCTAAAGCCGTTAACCTAGAGGCCGGAACGTGTTTAATCAAGGAGACTGACCATGAAGAAAACCTTTGTTTGTGTGATGATATTATTCCTGGCCACCATGTTTGTGACCCCTTCGGCGTTTGCCAAGGGAGCCAAAGAATTCGGGGCATCGCTTTTGCTGCCTCCCTCCGGACAGGTCATGAACGATGAATTCGGGACCACTAAATCCAAGATTATGATGGGGATTGAGGTTGCCGCAATTACCACGACCATTATTCTGGGGTTTGTCCCCGGGGGTGCCATTGTTTGGGCCGGTGTTGGACCGTTGCTTGCCAACCATCTTTGGGCCGCGACGGACGCTTATGTGACGGCGAAACGGAAAGACCAGGATCCCTATCTGGAAGGGCAGATGATGGAAGCGCAGAGGACTCTGGATGTTTCCAGACAAAACCGGTTTGCCAGAGAGTCCGATATCCGTCAGCGTATTTTGAGCGCAGGCGAATAAGAAAAAGTCTTTAGAAGCGGGTTCATAAGTCCCGTTTGCATTTTTCAACCCCTTGGGAAACAACGGGGTGAAAATACTTGTAAAACCAATTCTAGTCAGACCCGTAGATCTCCTAGAAGGCCTGATCGTCCCGACGAAGGGTTATTCATTCGTTGTTTTGGGCAGATCAGGCCTTTTTGGTTTATTCGTCCGTGGCCATAAGGAAAGTGGCTCTGGATTTGGAACAGGATCGGACGGGAAAAATTCCCATGGTTTTGACCAAGGCGAAAAACCATTGATAGGATGGGGGAAAAATAATTCCTATGCAGGCGCAGGAAAATAGCAGGATTGTCAGAGCCCGGCTCCGGACGGCAGGATCCCTCTGGGGGATGGTAAAAAAAACGACGATTCCGGCAGACCGGTTTCTGAGTCGCTTTTTTTTTCAAAACCGGAAAAAGATCGGATCGCACGACCGGAAATTTCTCTCCGAGACTATTTATAACGCTTTCCGGCACAAGACATTTCTTGAACTCTGGCTCCGGGAGATCGCGCCCCCACAAAACTTAAGCGAACAGGACGAGGATGAGCTCTTTTGTGTCCTTGCCGGGGCCAAACTGGGTTTTGTGAGCAACTCACTTTTCAGGGAGCTTGGTCTCGGGGAGAGCGTTTATTCCTCCCTGCAGGAGCACGCTCTTCCGCCGGATTTTGTGTCGGGTTCCCCGGAAGAAACGCTCGCCGCAGTCTACTCGTTCCCGACCTGGCTTGTGACGCGCTGGACGGGGCGCTACGGAGAGGAGGCAACCGAAAGACTGTTGAAATTTTTTCTCTCCCGTCCTTCACTTTCCATACGAGTTAATCCCCTTAAAGAAAGCCGCGAAAAACTGGCCACATTGTTTCAAAGAGCGGGCATTGCATCAGAACCGACGAGGCGATCCCCTTATGGTCTCCTGATTCCGGAACGGAACAACGTGCTTGAAATGCCCGCCTTCAGGGAAGGGCATTTCGAGGTCCAGGATGAAGGGAGCCAACTTATTTGCCAAAAGATGGAGGCGAAACCAGGAGAATTAGTCTGGGATGTTTGCGCGGGAGGGGGAGGGAAGAGCCTTTTGCTGGCCGCGATGATGGAAAACAAGGGAAGAATTGTCGCGACGGACCTCCGCTCCTACAAACTTGACGAATTAAAAAAAAGGGCCAAACGGGCAGGGGCGTTTAATATTTTTCCGGCTGATTTAAATCGCATGAACGAACTGGCGGCTACAAAAAAAGGGTTCGACAAAATTTTGGTGGACGCCCCCTGTTCGGGAACCGGGACGCTGGCAAGGAACCCGGATGCAAAATGGAGAATGGACGAATCGTGGTTTCAAAATCTGCCCGTTGAACAAGCGGGAATTATTGAAAAAGCTTTGCCATACTTGAAGAAAAACGGCAAACTATACTACGCAACCTGCTCTCTGGAACCGGCGGAGAATGAGCGCGTGGTAGAAAAAATTCTTGAGACACATCCTGAGCTAAAGTGTATGCCGTGTGATGCGTCAGGCGAAAAGTTTTTCAGGCTGTGGCCGCCCGAGAGCAGAACCGACGGTTTTTTCCTGGCAATTATGGAAAAGATGCAGTGAAGGGATAGCGGAAACCTCTGGTTATTAAGCAGTTTTCGGATCCATCAGGAAATCCGTAATGAAATGATGGTTTGATCAGTTCAATATGCCAAAAGGGCAAAGGGGAGACCATGAAAAAAATAATGATGCTGATAATCTTGACGGGAGTCATTTTTTGCCGGCTGGGCTTAGCTTCGGAAACGTCCACCGAGCTTGACCCCCGGCAAGGGAATGACGTCAAGACCGTGATGACAAGAGGGTGGATGAATTTTTTTACATTTCCCGGAGAAATTGTGAGGACGGGACAAAATGAAAAACAGAATCATCCGAAGGCCTGGCCTCTTACATACGCTCCCCGCCTTGTGGCGAACGTGATTGTCAGGGCCACGTCTTCTGTGAATGATATGTTTGTCCTCCCGGCTTATGTTTGGGCGACGAAAGATCCGCGACCCATAACCTATTTTTTTGATATGCCCGATTATGTTTGGGAAAAAGTCTGAACTTCTTTAGACCCATCTCATGAGATTTCGGAATATCATTGTCATTCTCGCTTATCCTGAAAACCCCGACAATATCGGTGCCGTGGCCCGGGCGATCAAGAATATGGGATTTGAAACACTCCGCCTTGTGACACCCCCGGCACGGTGGCGGATCAGGGGAAGGAAAATGGCGATGTCCGCCAGCGATATCCTTAAAAAAGCGCAGGTTTTTCGCTCTTTAAAAGACGCGGCCGCCGACATTAGTGTTTTGGTTGGAACGACACGGCGACACGGTAAAGAGCGCGGCACCTTTCTTGCGTTCGACAAGGCGATTGGGAAAATCCAGAGGGAATCGCTAAAGGGCAATGTCGGGATTGTTTTCGGTTGCGAATCCAAAGGTCTTTCCAACGAGTATATTCGTTTATGCGATTACCAGATGACGATTCCAACGGGCCGTGCCTATCCATCCCTGAATCTTGCGCAAGCTGTTATGGTGGTTCTCTTTTCAATTTCGGGGAAAAGAAGTTTATTGGGCCAGGAATCCAGGGCCGAAGGAAAGCCCCTCAAAAAAAAAGAAGTCGAGTTGACCTTGATGTGTTTTGAGGAAGCTCTCCGGTCGCTTGGTTATCGGGAAGGGGGCGCCAATCTTTTGCCCAGAATTTTGCAGACGACGAGGGATCTCATCAAGCGAAGCGGACTTTGGGAAAGAGAAGCTCAAATGATCAAGGGACTTTCCCGAAGAATTACCGAAAAGGTCAATGAATTTGAACAGCATCGATGATATACTCTCCGAAAGTTAAAATTTACGGGGATCTCGTCCCTTAAATTTCTCATGAAGGAGCCACACCATGGATGAACAGGCGCTAAAGGAAGAACTGCTTAAAATCATCAAGGAAAAAGCCGTGATTCACGGAGAGCGAAAACTTGCTTCCGGGAAAGTATCGAATTATTACATTGACGGCAAGCAAGTGACTCTCGATCCCCAGGGTTTGTTCGTGACAGGGAAGATCATTCTTCACATGGTGCAGGCTGTCAACGCGGATGCGGTCGGGGGGCCGACTCTGGGTGCAGACCCGATTGCCGCGGCTGTTTCCCTCCTCAGTTCTCATAGCGGGCAGACGGTCAAAGCATTTATCGTTCGCAAAGAAGCCAAGGATCACGGCATGCAGAAAATGATTGAAGGCCCCAAAATTGAGGCGGGAGACAAGATTGTGATGGTGGAGGATGTGATCACAACCGGAGGGTCGGTCCTCAAGGCAATACAAGCGGTTGAACAACTTGGCGGGAAAGTGGTGAAAGTCATATGTTTGGTTGACCGGAACGAAGGGGCTCAGGAAACTCTGGCAAGCTATAATTACTCCCCTATTTTTTCTTTGAAAGAATTAGGTCTGTAATTCGGACCGCAGACATAAAAAAACCCGTTTACGTTTTAAACGTAAACGGGTTTTTTTTGTTTCCGGATAATGTTTATTTCTTCACGTACCGGTAAGGGTCACGCACCTTTTTCGTAGGCGTGGGAACTTCTTCAACCGCCTGGGGCATTTCTTTAACGACTGAAACAACCGGCTGTGACGTTGAGTCGGAGACGTACTGAGTTGCGACTGGCTGAGGCGTATACGTCTGCGTTACTACGGGCTGAGGAGTATAAACTTGCTGAACCACCGGAGTTTGATAAGTGTAATCCGAAGATTTCATTTGATCGCACAACAAACAATTGTGATAGGAACGGTTGACGGGAAATCCGTTAAAACCGGGAACCCAAAACAAACCGACATCCACAAGCCCTGAACCTGCCCGGAGAGCTGTGCAACCGAGACCCCCGGCCATCCCCGTGAGCGTTCCGATAAGCGGAGGACCGTCCTTGGTTTTATCGACGGTCTGGACAAGGATATCAACAGGACTGGTGACAGCGTTTAAAAGACCACGAACAAACATGGGGCCAACCTTTTCCTTGTAAGTATCCGAATTTGCTTTTTCCCAGATATCACCGGCAAATCCTGAAGGAACGATGATTGCAACACTGAGTACAAACGAAGCTAAAATCTTTGCAATTTTCATAAGCAACCTCCCTTTTGAAATTTTCTTTTGATGATAGCGACGGTAGTAGAAAATTACTATAAATTGATCGTGGTCAAAATAGTACACCTAATAAAAATAACAATCAATAGGATTTTTTTTGAGGGG